>JBFXGQ010000518.1:0-3644 GCA_050177915.1 Pseudodonghicola sp.
CGAATTCGGCGGTCCGCGCGCTCTGGCCCGACAAGCTGACCAGCCGCACCAAGACGGTGGGCAATCATTTCGCCTGGTATGGGGTGGACCGCGCGCTCAGCCCCAACGCGCTGATGTTCCGGTTCTATCGCGGTGGCTGCTTCATCGCGCATTACTACGCCTATACCGCCACGCGCAGCACCTTCGTCGCCGAATGCGATGCCCAGACCTGGACCCGCTGCGGGCTGGACAAGATGACCGACAGTCAGCGCAAGGACCTGATGCAGGAGATCTATGCCGATGTCCTTGAGGGCGGCTCGCTGCTGGAAAACCGGTCGATCTGGCGGCAGTTCACCGCGCAGGTGGCCGAGACATGGTATCACGACAACGCGGTGCTGATCGGCGACGCGCTGCGGGTGGCGCATTTCTCGATCGGGTCGGGCACCCGGCTGGCGATGGACGATGCGCTGGATCTGCACGAGGCGTTGGTCACCACCGGCAGCGTCGCCGAGGCGCTGCCCCGGTTCGTCGAGATGCGCGCCGCCAACCGCGATCTGTTCACCGAGGCGACCGAGCGCAGCTATGACTGGTATGACCGCGTGCGCGAGGCGATGCAGACCGATATCGTCAGTTTCACCTACGATTTCCTGACCCGCACGGGCCGGGTCGATGACGCGCGGCTGCAGAAATACGCGCCCGAATTCTATCGCGACCATCTGGCGCCGCGTCTGGAACGCGCCTGTGCGCTGGGGCTGGCGGGATGACCGCGCCGCTGCCCGCACCGCAGGAACAGGTGCTGTCGCTCGCCCCGCTGACGGTGCGGCGCAGGGTGCGCTGGTCCGAATGCGATCCGGCCGGCGTCGTCTATGCCGGCAAGTTCCCCGACTATATGATCACCGCGGTCGGCGAGCTGCGGGCGCATGTGCTGAACGCGCCGCTGGTGCAGGCCGGCGAGCCGACCGTCAACACCCCGGGCAAGGCGCTGAACATGGTGTTTCTCAGCCCGCTCTGGCCCGGCGACGTTTTCGACATGTCGGTCTATCTGGGCGGGATCGGGCGCAGCACGGTGCATTTCCTGGTGGCCGCGACCCGCGCGGACAACGGCCAGCCGGTCTTCGCCGGGCGGCTGAGCTCGATCTACGTCGAGCCGGGCAACCGGCTCAAGGTGACGCCGGTGCCCGAGACGCACAGGGCGACGCTGGACGCCTATGCCGGCCAATGTCCGGCGCGTCCCGATTTCCTGAACCACATCGACTTAGCGGTCTGAAACGGAGCCCCAGATGAGCCAGTCCGACACCATCAAACCCACAGCGACGACCACCGCGGGCCTGCGCGGCACCAAATGGGACCCGGCGCGCCTGCCGGACAACACGGCGATGACCGCCCACGCGCTGCTGACCGCCGACAAGGCGCCGGTGACCGGCTTCCTGTTTCGCCGCGGCGGCGAACGGACCGTGGTCTGCCTGATGCATCCGCGCGAAATGGGGGTGACGCAATACATCGTTCCCGACCTTCTGGCCGCCGGCGTGGCGGTCTGGGTGCAGGGATCGCGCAGCCCCGGCAACGACCTGCGGCTGGAACATGAAACCGCGCTGCAGGACATGGCGGCCGGTCAGCGCTTCCTGCGCGAGCAGGCCGGGTTCCAGCGCAGCGTTCTGCTGGGCATTTCCGGCGGCGGCCCGCTGGCCGCCTTCTACTGCCAGCAATCCGCCCTGCCGCCCGAGGCGCGCCTGGCGCGGTCGCCGGGGGGGCGGCCGACCCGGCTGGATCAGGCCGCGATGCCGGTGCCCGAAGGGGTGATCCTGGTCTCCTCGCATTTGGGGCAGGGGGCGCTGTTGCTGCGCTGCATCGACCCCTCGCTGACCGACGAGGACGACCCTCTCTCGACCGACCCCGCGCTCGACCCGTTCGACGCCGGCAACGGTTATCGTCCGGCGCCGGAATCCGCGCGCTATGCGCCGGAGTTCCTGGAGCGGTTCCGCGCGGCGCAGGCGGCGCGTGTCCGTCGGATCGACGACAAGGCCCGCGCCCTGCTGGCCCGCAAGGCCAAGGCCCGCAAGGCGCTGAAGGAGAGCCCCAGTCGCGCCGATGCGATCATGGCGGCCTATTCCCCGATCTTTCAGGTCTGGCGCACGGATGCCGATCCGCGGTGCTTCGACCTGTCGCTCGACCCGTCGGATCGCGCCTATGGCACGCTCTGGGGGGCGAACCAGATCGTCTCGAACTATGGCAGCATCGGCTTTGCGCGCAATTGCACCCCGGAAAGCTGGCTGTCGGACTGGTCGGCCTTCGCCACCAACGCGTCGATGGAGAAATGCGCCCCCGACATGCGCCAGCCGGTGCTGATGGTGGAATATACCGGCGACAACAGCGTCTTCCCCTCCGAGGCCGAGCGCCTGTTCGGCCTGATCGGCAGCGACGACAAGCAGCGCAGCCGCATTCACGGCAACCACCACGGCCGGGCGGTGGACCCCGACAAGCCGAACGGGCAGATCGAGGCCGGCCAGCGCATCGGCCGCTGGCTGGCGGACAAGGGGTTCGTCTGACGCGGACCTTACCTGCGGACCCTCGCGGCAGGTTCAGCGAGGGGCCGCAACGGGCTGTATGGGGCGACATGCGGCAGAGGCCTCAGGCCGGGACCGCGTCGGGTCAGCCGCAGTATCCGGTGGCGTGGCCCGGTGCTTCCGGCGGCCGCCGGACCGGCAGCGGTGCAGGCTCAGCGGTGCAGGCTTTCTTGGCAGACCTCCATCTGCAGATTGCCGTTCGCAAGTTCGTTCAGCTTGAAGGCCGCCTGCGTCCGGTTGGTCGCCTTGAGCTTGCGCATGATGTTGCGGATGTGCACCTTGACCGTGCTTTCGCGCAGCCCGAGCTCGTAGGCGATGGTCTTGTTCGCCGCGCCCTGCTGCAGCGCCTGGGCCACCGCCAGCTGACGCTCGGTGAAATGGCGCTCCAGCCCGGCCTTGTTCTCCTGATGCGTGGTCGCAGCGCCGCGCAGCGCCATGATGCTCTTGCGCGGAATGACGACGCTCTGGCTCGACGACATCCGCATCGCCTCGATCAGGTCGCTCAGCCCGACGTTGGGCGGGATATAGCTGGCGGCGCCGCAGTCGAGCGCGTCGAACAGCCCGTTCAGATCGTCGCTCTTGGACAGCACGATCACCTTACGGCGGCCGACACGTTCGATGAAGCCGCGCAGATCCTCCTTGGTGGCCGAGATGCCGAGGCTGTAGAGCACGACTTCGCTGTCGCTGTGATGCTCGGTATCCTCTTCCCAGGCCTCGGGATTGCGATAGCAATGGATTTCCGAATCCGGGAACATGTATTGCAACGATGTCGAGATACACTCCCGCTCAAGCGCCTGCGCGGAAATCACGCTGATCACCTTGGCAAATGCCGGAAGCGCAGTGCCGCCGGTGCCGTCCTCTGTTTCCGGCCCGGGTGCGTCCAGGCTTTCCACATGTGCATAGGATTGAGCAGACAAATTACTGGGTACGTTTCTCATCGGATCCCCCCCCGTTTTTAACCGATTACCAATGACGATCCAAAATGATCGCCGTCCTTTCACCTTGAGTTGCTTCGGTTGAGCATCTGGTCGCCTTGTCCCGTTCGCAGATAGGCGACAGGCGCATCCAGCCAAACCATATTGTCCGGTCTCAAATATCCGG
>JBFXGQ010000519.1:0-3635 GCA_050177915.1 Pseudodonghicola sp.
GACGCTCTTCCGATCTAGGAAAAAGTCGACCCCTACATGCAGCCGCTCTACGACGCGCTGAACGACTTCCTGCCGGGCAAGCAGCTGGCCAAGCTGATGGAGGAGAAGCGGATCGAGATCGCGCCGCTGGCCTTCATGCGCGGCCGCACGCTCAGCAACGCCTTCATCGTGCTGGACGAGGCTCAGAACGCCACCACCATGCAGATGAAGATGTTCCTCACCCGCCTGGGCGAGGGCTCGCGCATGGTGATCACCGGCGACCGCAGCCAGATCGACCTGCCGCGCGGCGTGCCCTCGGGTCTGGCCGATGCCGAACGGCTGCTGAACACGATCCGGGGCATCAGCTTCAGCTACTTCACCGCCGACGATGTGGTGCGTCACCCGCTGGTGGCGGCGATCATCCGGGCGTATGAGGCGGACATCTGATTCCTTCCGGCCCCGGCCCTTCTTCTCGTTGCAAATACTCCGGGGGCGCGGGGGCTGGCCCCCGCTGCGGACCGTGACACCATGACCGTCGATCTGACGATTGAAGACAGCGCCTGGGACGCCCTGGATCTGCAGGCGCTGGCCGATCGCGCCGCGCAGGCGACGCTGGACCGCCTCGGCCTCGACCCCGAGAGCTGCGAGGTGGCTCTGCTGGCCTGCGACGACGCCCGCATCGCCGAGCTGAACGCCGATTTCCGCGGCAAGCCCACGCCCACCAATGTGCTGAGCTGGCCGGCCGAGGATCTGGCGGCCGAGGAACCGGGCGGCACCCCCGATCTGCCCGAGGCCGATTTCACCGGCGAGATCGCGCTGGGTGATATCGCCATCGCCTATGGCACCTGCGCGCGCGAGGCGGCCGAACAGGGCAAGCCGCTGGCCGATCACTGCACCCATCTGATCGTGCACGGGCTGCTGCATCTGCTGGGCTACGACCATATCCGTGACCCCGACGCCACTTTGATGGAGGGTCTGGAGGTGGAGATACTTGGCAGCATGGGGCTGGGTAACCCATATAGGGAACAAGACGGGCCGTGAGGCTCTTTTCGGACAGGACCAATGGGCGACGACAACGACGAGTCTTCTAACGCAGCGCAGCGCGCGCAACACGACAGTGATACGAGTGATGCCGGGGAACGGCCCGGGCTTTTCGGCCGGATCATCGAGGCCTTTTCCGGCGGCGAGGGCGAAGCGCCCGAGCTGAGCAACGGCCAGCCGGTCGCCGCGGCGCATCAGCCGCGCGGCATGATCAACCTGCGCCGGATGCGGGTCGAGGACGTGGCGATTCCCACCGCCGAGATCGTGGCGGTGCCCAGCACCATCTCGATGGAGGATCTGGTCAATGTCTTCCGCGAAAGCGGCATGACCCGAATCCCGGTCTACGAGGGCACGCTGGACACGCCGCTGGGCTTCGTCCACCTCAAGGATCTGGCGCTGACCCATGGGTTCAACGGCGGCCATGACGCCGAATTCGACCTGAAATCCATGCTGCGGCCGCTTCTGTTCGTGCCGCCGTCGATGCCGATCGGGGTGCTGCTGCAGAAGATGCAGACCGAGCGTCGCCATATGGCGCTGGTGATCGACGAATACGGCGGCGTCGACGGGCTGCTGACCATCGAGGATCTGATCGAACAGGTGGTGGGTGAGATCGAGGACGAGCACGACACCGACGAGGATCAGCTCTGGGTCAAGGAAAAGCCCGGCGTCTATATCGCCCAGGCCCGCGCGCCGCTGGAGGATTTCGAGGCTGCCATCGGTCGGTCGCTGACCAGCCACGAGGACGTCGACGAGGAGGAGATCGACACGCTGGGCGGTCTGGTCTTCATGCTGTCGGGCCGCGTGCCGGCCCGGGGCGAGGTGGTGGTGCATCCCGACGGGCCCGAGTTCGAGGTGATCGACGCCGATCCGCGCCGGATCAAGCGGCTGCGGGTGCGTCTGCCGGACGTCGCCGCGGAATGAGCCCGCTGGCGCGCTGGCCGCTGTGGCGGCGCCTGGCGCTTGCCGCGGCGGCGGGGGCGGTGGGCGCGCTGGGGCTGGCGCCTTTCGGGATCTGGCCCGCCGCGGTGCTGGCACTGGCGCTGCTGCCGGCGCTGTTTCTCGCCAGTGGCGGCGCACGCGCCGCGGCGCTGACCGGCTGGGCCTTCGCCACCGGCTGGTTCGCCCATGGGCTGCTGTGGATCGTCGAGCCGTTTCTGGTCGAACCCGATGTCTATGGCTGGATGGCGCCCTTCGCGCTGGTCTTCATGGCCGGCGGTCTGGCGCTGTTCTGGGGCGCCGCCTGCTGGGCGGCCTGGCGGCTGGGGCGCGGCCCGGGCGGTCGGATCGCGGCGCTGATCGTGCTGCTGGCGCTGGCCGAGTTCGGCCGCGCCTATCTGCTGACCGGGTTTCCCTGGGCGGCGCCGGCGCAGATCTGGGTCGATACGCCGGTGGCGCAGCTGCTGGCCTGGATCGGGCCGCAGGGGCTGCTGCTGGTCACCCTGCTGGCGGCGTTGTTGCCGGGATACGCGCTGGCGGCGCGGATCGGGCCGCGCGGCGTGATCGCGTCGCTGCTGCCCGCGGTGACGCTGGCCGGCGCCGCGCTGGCGCTGCGGCCGGGGGCGGCGGCGCCGCTGACCGGCTACACCGTGCGGGTGGTTCAGCCCAATGCGCCGCAGCACCAGAAATGGGACCGCGCCTATATGCCGGTCTTCTTCCGCCGGCAGATCGACTTCACCGCCGCCGGCCCGCGCCCGGATCTGATCGTCTGGCCCGAAAGCGCCCTGCCGGTGTGGCTCAGCCAGGCCGGCCCCAGCTTTGCCCGCATCGCTGAGGCGGCGCGCGGCGCCGATGTGGTGCTGGGCATCCTGCGCTACGAGGGCGAGCGGGTCTATAACTCGCTGGTCCATCTCGACGGCAGCGGCCAGGTCGCCGGGCTCTACGACAAGCACCATCTGGTGCCCTTCGGCGAATACGTGCCGCTGGAGGATCTCGCCGCGCAGATGGGTATCTTCGGCCTCGCCACCCAAGGCGGCGGCTACAGCGCCGGGCCGGGGCCCGAGCTCATGCGGCTCGGTGCGCTGGGGCCGGTGCTGCCGCTGATCTGCTACGAGGCGGTGTTCCCGCAGGACGTCAACGGCGCCCCGGGGCGGCCGCGGATGCTGTTGCAGATCACCAACGACGCCTGGTTCGGCACCCGCTCGGGGCCCTATCAGCATCTGGCGCAGGCGCGGATGCGGGCGATCGAGCAGGGGCTGCCGCTGGTGCGCGCGGCCAATACCGGCGTCTCCGCGGTCATCGACCCGCAGGGCCGGCTGCTCAGCCAGATCCCGCTGGGGCAGGCGGGCTATGCCGACGCGGCGCTGCCCGAACCGCTGCCGCCGACGCTCTACGCCCGCACCGGCGATCTGCCTGTGTTCCTTTTGCTGCTGCTGCTGGCATTCGCGCTTGGGGTGGTGCAATGGCGCCCGGTAGCGCCTAAATAGCGATTGACCGGTGCCCACTGGGGGCGTAACCGGGATCTCAAGGTCTGTCACAACGGCTTCCTGGCGTGGCGGATGAAACTCGAATGGAGCACTTTCATGTCCCGCAAGAACTATACCTTCACCTCCGAGTCCGTGTCGGAGGGCCACCCGGATAAGGTCTGCGACCGGATTTCCGATGCCGTTCTCGACGCC
>JBFXGQ010000520.1:0-3625 GCA_050177915.1 Pseudodonghicola sp.
AAGCCCTGCCTTGATCAGAAACGCGGTGCGGAAGGCGCCCTGATTGCCCGAAAGCCCGCCGAAGAAGCCCGAGATCACCCCACCCAATGGTAAAAGCCGGCGCGGGAAGCCGAGCCGCGCGAACCCGGGTGAGAGTTCGAGAGTCGCGAAAGCCACGATCAGGAGACCGACGGTGAAGGGCAGAGCCTCGATCCGGCGTTCGGCCCCAAAGGCGGTGTAGGTGGCGAGCATGGGCAGGTCGGACAGTCGGACTAGCAGAAATGCTCCCCCGATCGCGGCAAGTGCTGCCGGCACGGCGAAACGCAAGATCACGCCTGCGTCCGCGTGCCGCCCCACCAGCCCCAGCTTGAACAGGTTGTTGGCCAGATGCACGACCGCTGTTGCTCCGATGGCCACCTCGACCGGCATCAGGAGCGCGAAGGCGGGCATCAGGATAGTGCCAAGACCGAAGCCCGAAAACAGGGTTAGTCCGGAGGCCAGAAACGCAACCAGCGCAACGAAAAGAATCTCCATTCCACGAGCCTCCAACGACGACAAGAATTGACCATAAGCGTAGAAGATGTATTATCGAATGTCGATATCGAAACCGGATGGTAATCCTTTTGCCGCAACGGATAGAACATCATGACCTGTTGTCTGGCCTGGTCCGGCTGCACAACCTGCACCATGCAGCGCAGCACCCGGTCTACGGCCAGTGGATGATCGACGAACTGGCGCGGCATGGCTACCGACTGTCGCCCGGAACCCTCTATCCGATGCTCTCGAAGATGGAGCGCGACGGTTACCTGACCAGCACCACCGAGCGCGAGGGACGCACGTCCCGCAAATTCTACACGATCACCGACAAGGGGCACGAAGGGCTGGCGGTCGCGCGGGTCCGGCTCAAGGAACTCAAGGGCGAGGCAGGAACGCAATGACCGATAGCACAGACACTGCTGACGCCAAGCCATCCCAAGGAACTCCGGGAGAGGTCTTTGGGACCTTCCTGAAGCTCGGCCTGACATCGTTCGGCGGCCCTATCGCACATCTGGGTTACTTCCGCGACGAACTGGTCACGCGGCGAGGTTGGCTTTCGGATCACGCCTATGCGGATCTGGTTGCCCTTTGCCAGTTCCTCCCCGGGCCAGCTTCGAGTCAGGTCGGTTTCGCGCTAGGATTGATTCGGGCCGGCTGGCTGGGTGCGCTCGCGGCCTTCACGGCCTTCACGCTTCCTTCGGCCCTGATACTACTGGTCTTCGCGATGACGGCCGCGTCCATTTCCGGTCCGGTCGGAACAGGCGCCTTGCAGGGGCTCAAGATCGTCGCCGTCGCCATCGTGGCGCAGGCGGTATGGGGCATGGCCAAGAACCTGTGCCCCGACCGTGAACGCGCCAGCATTGCGGTCGGCGCCGTGGCCGTTCTTGCCTTCGTCCCCGGCGCCTTCGGGATGGTGGGCGCCATCGTCCTTGGCGCGGTCGCAGGGCTGATCCTCGGCCGAGGATCAGAAAAACCGGTTGGGGGCCACGTCACGATGCCCGTCCGCCGCAGACAGGCGGGCATCGCCCTCGGAGCCTTCGCCGCCCTTCTCATCCTTCTGCCGCTTGTCGCTGGCGGGTCGCAAGCCCTGGCGGTCATCGACAGCTTCTACCGCGCTGGCGCGCTGGTGTTCGGCGGTGGCCACGTCGTTCTGCCGCTCCTGCAGGCTGAGGCCGTGCAGTCCGGCTGGGTGCCGCCCGACGCGTTCCTTGCTGGCTATGGCGCAGCACAGGCGGTGCCAGGGCCGCTCTTCACCTTTGCCGCCTATCTGGGCGCGGTGCTGGGGCCGGAGCCGAATGGTGTGGTGGGTGCAGCAATCGCCCTTATTGCCGTGTTCCTGCCCGGCTTCCTCATCCTGATCGGTGTCCTGCCGTTCTGGGACCGCTTCCGGTCGATGGCCATGGCGCAGTCGCTGATGCAGGGCGCGAATGCCGCCGTCGTTGGCATCCTCGGCGCGGCGCTCTATTCGCCCGTCTTCGCCAGCGCCATTGGGGACATGCGCGATTTCACGCTCGCGCTCTTCTGTTTCGTTGCGCTGATGGCTTGGAAGGCGCCGCCATGGGTGGTTGTCATCATGGCGGCAGTCGGCGGAGTGGGACTGGCACTGATGGCCTGACACTCACCCGAGCGGCTCCACGATCTGCGACACCACCGCGAGGGCATCGGCGGTCCCGTTTGCCTCGCCCTTTTCGAAGTCGCCTTCGATGGTCCCCATCTGGTTGGTCGGGACTGTTGCGTTAATAGTGTGGGGCCGTTGAGGGTAAAAGGGACGTGATGGATCATGCAGCTGCGAAAAGCTGGCTGATGAATTGGATCTCGCCCTGAATGCCTGGCTGTTTGTTATGGACGTGACCGCGTTTACTGGTTCGGATGGTTTCAATGCCGCTCAGAGTCGCTTTGGCCGTTCGTAAGGAGCGGAAACTTTGTTGGTACCCCAAGAGCCGCTTCATTGCAGCGTGGTCGCTTTCAATCCGGTTGTTTCGCCACTTTCGGTCGATGTGCCGGATGCCGTCAAAGTGCGGATCATACCGGTAATTGATCTCACGGATAACGCGGCGATATGTTTGATCCTTGTCCGTGCAGATCGTGTCGGGTCGATGCAATCTTACGCGTTCGATAGCCTTGTTCAGAAAGGCCTTGGCCGCTTTCGCATCCCGCCGCGCAGTCAGTCTGAAATCGACCATCTCACCATTTGCATCGACGGCGCGCCAAAGGTAGCGCCATTTGCCTCCGACGCGGATGTAGGTTTCATCCCTCGCCCGACAGGGCATTGCGCAGCAATGTCCCGAAAGGGGACGTGCCAGTCGACTCTTGCCTGCGCAGGTGCTTTTCGGTTCGCTTGGTCAACTCAGGCGAGAACTTCTGGACCCAGCGAAAGACAGTAGATCGGTCGACCGTGATCCTGCGCCCTTCCAGAAGGTCTGCGACATCCTGATAGGACAACGGATAGCGCAGGAGTGCAGTGTTCCTTGGCCCGCACAAGTGAAACCGCACAGCATCCACGTCGACAATTGCCGCGATTTTCGGTCGCAGCCATTTCGGTCGGCATGTGCGGACTGGGGGATAAATCTGGTTTATAGGCCGCCGGGAAGTCCTCGTTTTGGAGGTCACATCGAACGGTTGATCAGGACGATGCTGGGGGCCGTTCACCTGTTGCCGGGAACAACGCAATCCTCGATCGCCGCCAAGGGCGACTATGACGCCGAAGGCATGGCCACGATGACCTTAAGCGAATTCCATCGCTGGTTTACCCTGGAAATCTGCCGTTACAACAACAGCATTCATTCAAGTCTTGGCTGTACGCGCGGTGCCAAATGGGAGGCGCTCTCAGAGGAAATGATGGGCGACATCCCCTTCGAGATGGAAGCCTTTCGGGTGAGCTTCCTGCCGAGCGAACTGCGCAAGGTCAGGCGTGACGGCATCCATCTGTTCCAGATACGGTATTGGTCCGATGCCCTTGCAGGCCATATTGGTCGCGGGGATGGAAAGGTGGTCGTTCGCTACGATCCTTGCGATATCTCAATGATCTGGGTCGAACTGGACGATGGCCGATATGTGGGTCATCCTCAATTTGTGTGGTGCCACTATCCTGAGACTGAAAAATTCAGGA
>JBFXGQ010000521.1:0-3618 GCA_050177915.1 Pseudodonghicola sp.
AGGGTGATCGTATTGGCGTTGGTCGCCTTGGAGACGCAGTGCACCCGGTGCCGGGTCAGCACCTCCAGCACGCTCTGGTCGTAGCCCTTCACCCCCCCCATGTCCTGTTCGAACAGGGTGAGCGCATAGGCATTCAGGCCGGTCACGATCTCGACCCCGGGACCCTCGGCGGGGGCATCGTCGATCAGCGTGCCGGGATCGCCCGGGTCGAAGGCGTTGGTCACCCTCAGCGGGATGCCGGCCTTGCGCAGGGTCTTCGCGGCATTGGGGTGGATCGCCTCCATCCCCAGGTTCGACAGCTGGTCGGCAACGTCATAGTTGGTGTGCCCCAGCTTGCGCACCGCCGCGGTGCCGACCAGTTTCGGGTCGGCCGAGGACAGGTGGAACTCCTTGTGGATGATCGCCTCGGTCGCGCCGGTCAGCGCCGCGATGTTGGAAAAGGTCACCTCGGAATAGCCGCGGTCGAATTCCCGCATCAGCCCCTCGGTGCATTGGGCGTAGCCGGTGACGATGGGCAGTTCGCTGTTCAGGTCCAGCTGCTCCAGACCGGACAGGATGCGGCCGCGCAGGTCATGCTCCTGCTCGTCCCGCCAGCCGCTGAGGTCGACGAAGCGGGCGTTGACGCCGGCGCGCTGCAGCATCAGCGTGACGGCAAAGGCGGAATGCGCCTCTCCCAGTCCCGACAGCAGCTCGCGGATCACCATCATGTGGGCCGACAGCCGGAAGTGGCCGTAGGAGCACAGCCGGCGCAGATCGAGCAGGCAGGAGCGCGAGCCCTCGATCCGGTCGCGCACGAATTCGTCGGCGGCGGTCAGATCGGCCGGATGGTCCAGCACGGCGGCATGGGCTGCGCGCATCGCCTCGGCCACCCGGGTCAGCCCGTCCAGCCAGTCGTGCCCGGTGTCGTCATTGGCGAACAGCGCATAGACCCCCGGCGTGCCGGTCTTCTTGTGTTCCAGCAGCAGGTCGGTGATGCCGCCGAAGGCGGAGACCACGAAGATCCGGCGATAGAGGTCGGCGCCGCTGCGGGTGCCGATAAAGAGACTGTCACGCAGCTCGGCGGCGCGGCTCATCGAAGTGCCGCCGATTTTCTCGACGGTATGTCTTGGGAAGGTCACGAGAGATCACCCGGCGGCAGGCGCCGGGCCTCCTTTATCCTTGGGTCGGGTGGCTCAGGCGGTTTCCAGCGCATAGGAGCCGTCGGCCTGATGCACCTCTTTGCCGGTCACCGGCGGGTTGAAGACGCAGGCCATCACCAGTTCCTCCTCGGCGCGCAGGATGTGGCGGTCGTGTTCGTTCAGCGCATACATCACGCCGGGCTTGATAGCATGGGTCTCGCCGGTCTTGAGGTCGGTGATCGAGCCCTTGCCCTGCATGCAATAGACGCTTTCGAAATGGTTCTTGTATTCGAAGGTGTGCTCCGAACCGGCCTCGAGGAAGGTGATGTGGAAGGAAAATCCCATCCCGTCGTCGGCCAGCAGCATCCGCACGCTGGTCCATTTGGCGTCCGAGACCACCCGGTCGGGGGCGTTTCGGCTGATGTCATCAAAATCACGAACGATCATTGGCTGTTACTCCGCTGCAATGCTTGTGGTGTTCTGGGAAAGGGTGTCGCGGGCGGCCTCCAGCAGGATGCACAACCCCTTGCGGAAGGTGGCCTGCGGCGTGGTGAGCGGCGCCAGCACCTTGACCACCTCGTCCTCTGGGCCGGAGGTTTCGATCACCAGCCCGCGGTCGAAGGCGGTGGCGCAGATCCGGCTGGCGAGTTCGCCCGAGCCGACATCGACGCCCTGCATCATGCCGCGCCCCTTCAGCCGGGCGCCGGGGATCATCGCCGCCAGCTCTGCCAGGGCGGTGGTCAGGATCAGGGATTTCTCCGCCACTTCGGTCTGGAAGGTGCCGTCGGCCCAGAATTTCTCGATCGCCACGCGGGCGGTGACGAAGGCATGGGTATTGCCGCGGAAGGTGCCGTTATGCTCGGCCGGGCCGAAGACGTCGCAGTCGGGGCGCACCAGCGTCAGCGCCATCGGCAGGCCGAAGCCCGAAACCGATTTCGCCAGGGTGACGATATCGGGGGTGATCCCCATCCCCTCGAAGGAGAAGAAGCTGCCGGTGCGGCCGCAGCCGGCCTGGATGTCGTCGACGATCAGCAGCGCACCGTGCCGATGCGCCAGATCGGCCACGCGCCTGATCCAGTCGGGGCGGGCGGCGTTCAGCCCGCCTTCGCCCTGCACCGTCTCCAGCAGGATCGCGGCGGGGGCGTCCATGCCGCCGGACTTGTCGGCCAGCATCGCCGCCAGGAAATCGGCGGTATCGGTCTGCTCGCCCATATAGCCGTCGAAGGGCATCCGGGTGACGCCTTGCAGCGGGATGCCGGCGCCGCCGCGGTGATAGCCGTTGCCGGTCGCCGCCAGCGCCCCCAGGGTGACGCCGTGAAAGCCGTTGGTGAAGGCGATTACATTGGTCCGGCCGGTCACCTTGCGGGCGATCTTCATCGCCGCCTCGACCGCATTGGCGCCGGTGGGGCCGGTGAACATCACCCGGTGATCCAGGCCGCGCGGCTTGAGGATATGCGTCTCGAAGGCGTGAAGGAACGCGGCCTTGGCATCGGTATGCAGGTCCAGCGCATGGGCGAGGCCATCGTCGGTCAGATGCTCGATCAGGGCGATCTTCATGTCCGGGTCGTTGTGGCCGTAGTTCAGCGAGGAACAGCCGGCCAGAAAGTCGATATAGGTCCGTCCGCGAGCGTCCGACATCTCGGACCCGCGGGCCGAGGTGAAGACGGTGTCGAAACCGCGGCAATAGCTGCGGGCCTCGGATTCGCGGCGTTCAAAGATCTCGATTTCGGCTGATGTCGCCGTCGGCATGACAAGTCCTTCCAGAAACAGTTCGGGGAACAGAAGTGGGCGCAGCATGGGCTCGGCGGTCAGGCGGCTTGCCTCTGCCGCTCCGGCAGGTGGATGGTGACCATGTATTCGGTCGGGTGCTGGCCCATGAAGTGATCGTCGCGGATGTAATGTGCCTGCTCGGTCAGCTGCCCCAGCTGCCGCTCGGCAAAGCGGCGGAACAGCGCCCGGGAGGCGGCATTGTCGCGGGTGATCGTGGTCTGCAACCGGGTCACATCGGCACAGGCGTCGCGGTCGAGCAGGTGCTCCAGCATCCGCCCGCCCAGCCCCAGCCCGCGCGCCTGCGGCGCCACCGCCACCTGCCAGACGAACAGCGTATCGGGCGCCCGCGGCATCACATAGGCCGAGATCCAGCCCAGCAGCTGACCGTCCGTCTCCGCCAGCACGCAGGTGTCGCGGAAGTGATCGCATTGGATCAGGTTGCAGTACATGGAGTTCTCGTCGAGCGGCTTGCAGGCCCGCACGAGGTCCCAGATCGCGCCGCCGTCCCGGGCCCGGGGCTTGCGCAGCTCAGGGTTTGGGCGCGGGGCTGTGGTCTGTGCCTGTGGCATGGGGGGCGATGGATCCTCATTTGCTTCGATCATCAAAGTAATGATCCTGGCAAAAACTTCAACGTGCAAAAGTAAAAATCTGAAAACTGTGCGAAAAATGGCCGTTTTCCACCTGTTTTGCTGAGGTGAAGGTGGGGGTATGATTAGAATCATTTAAGTAT
>JBFXGQ010000522.1:0-3611 GCA_050177915.1 Pseudodonghicola sp.
ACATATTCGGGTAATTCGGCCCGTCGCCGCCCTGCGGGGTGACCCAGTTGATGTTCTGGCTGGGGTCCTTGATATCGCAGGTCTTGCAGTGAACGCAGTTCTGGAAGTTGATGACGAAGCGGGGATCCTTGCCCTCTTCCTCGACCACCTCATAGACCCCCGCCGGGCAATACCGCTGCGCCGGTTCGGCGTATTTCGGCAGGTTGACCTTGAGCGGGATCGAGGGGTCCTTGAGCTGCAGGTGGCAGGGCTGGCTTTCCTCGTGGTTGGTCATCGAGAAGCTGACGTTGGTCAGACGGTCGAAGCTGATCTTGCCGTCCGGCTTCGGATAGTCGATCGGCTTGAAGTTCTTCGCCTCGCCGGTGGCCGCCGCATCGGTCTTGCCGTGGCGCAGCGTGCCGAAGAAAGAGAAGCCCAGCGTATTGGTCCACATGTCGAGCCCGCCGAAGGCGAGCGACGGCAGCAGGCCCCATTTCGACCACATCGGCTTGACGTTGCGGACCTTCTTCAGGTCGTTGCCGATGGCGCCCTCGCGCACCTCGGTCTCATAGGCGGTCAGCTCGTCGGCAGAGCGGCCGGCCTGGATCGCCTCATGGGCGGCCTCGGCCGCCGCCATGCCCGACAGCATGGCGTTGTGGTTGCCCTTGATGCGCGGCACGTTGACCATGCCGACCGAGCAGCCCAGCAGCGCCACGCCGGGCGCGACCATCTTCGGCATCGACTGCCAGCCGCCTTCGGAGATCGCCCGGGCGCCATAGGCCACCCGCTTGCCGCCCTTCAGCAGCTCGGCCACCATCGGGTGATGCTTGAACCGCTGGAATTCCATGTAGGGGAAGAGATAGGGGTTTTCGTAGTTCAGATGCACCACGAAGCCCACATAGACCTGATTGTTATCAAGGTGATAGATGAAGGAGCCGCCGCCGGCGTTCGACCCCAGCGGCCAGCCCATCGTATGGGTGACGGTGCCTTCGCGGTGCTTGGCCGGGTCGATCTCCCAGATCTCTTTCATGCCGATGCCGAACTTCTGCGGGCAATGGCCCTTGGACAGCTCGTATTTGGCGATGACCTCCTTCGCCAGCGAGCCGCGCACGCCTTCGGACAGGAAGACATATTTGCCGTGCAGCTCCATGCCGGGCTCATAGGCCGGGCCGGGGGTGCCGTCGGGGTTCTTGCCGAATTCGCCGGCAACCACGCCCTTCACTTCGCCGTTGTCGCCATAGACCAGCTCGGAGCAGGCCATGCCCGGGAAGATCTCGACGCCCAGCTCCTCGGCCTGCTCGGCCATCCAGCGGCAGACGTTCGCCATCGACACGATGTAATTGCCGTGGTTGTTCATCAAGGGCGGCATCGGGAAGTTCGGCACGCGGATCTTGCCCGCCTCGCCCAGCATGTAGAAGTTGTCTTCCTTGACCGGCACGTTCAGCGGCGCGCCCTTTTCCTTCCAGTCGGGGATGAGCGCGTTCAGCCCGCAGGGATCCAGCACCGCGCCCGACAGGATATGCGCGCCGACCTCGGACCCTTTTTCCAGCACGACCACATTCAGATCGGCGTCGAGCTGTTTCAGGCGGATGGCAGCAGACAGGCCGGCCGGACCCGCCCCGACGATCACCACGTCGTATTCCATCGCTTCGCGTTCAATTTCGGCCATCGAGCGGCTCCCTGGCTAGATATTCCTGAAAGCCCGGGTTCCGGGCAACATTCTTTCGCGGCTGATTACCTTTTGTCAGCACCTCAGGTCAATCGCAACACCGCGTCAGGGCGCTGCGGTGCAGAAATCGCCTTTCGGCTCAGTTTTCCGGCCGATCTCCCATCAGATAGCGCGGTCCTGTGCCTTTTTCCCCCGCCCGGTCGCCGGGATTGTAGAGTGCGCATTTGGGCAAGGACAGGCAACCGCAGCCGATACAGCTGTCCAGCCCGTCACGCAGCTTTTCCAGGGTCTCGATTCGCTGGTCCAGCCGGGCGCGAAAGCCCTCGGCGATGCGGGACCAGTCCTGCGGCGTGGGCGTGCGGCCGCCGGGCAGCTGATCCAGCAGCGCGCGGATCTCGGGCAGGGTAAAGTCGAACTGCTGGGCGATGCGGACGAAGCTCAGCCGCCGGATGTCGGCGCGCAGGAACCGCCGCTGGCCGCCCGCGTTGCGCCAGGGCGCGAGCAGCCCCTGCTCCTCGTAGTAGCGGATCGCCGATACGGCGAGCCCGGTCCGCCGCGCCAATGCCCCGATCGACAGCCCCTTGTCCGCAGCCATGCCCGCCTCCCAAAAAATACCTTGACCTCAAGTTAGGTTGAGAAATTACACCCGATCAGGTCAACGCGAAAGAGAGGATCCGCAGATGACCGCAACACTGGAACACACCAATCTTACCGTCACCAACCCCGACGCCACCGCCAGCTGGATGTGCGAGGTGTTCGGCTGGCGGGTCCGCTGGGCGGGCCCGGCGCTGAACGGCGGGCGCAGCGTGCATGTGGGCAACGACACCGCCTATGTCGCGCTCTACAGCCCGCGCGAGCCCGCCCACCACGGCGAAAGCAGCTACGCGCTGATCGGCGGGCTGAACCATATCGGCGTCCAGGTCGAGGATCTCGACGCCGCCGAGCGCCGGATCAGGGAGGCGGGTTTCACCCCCTTCAACCACGCCGACTACGAGCCCGGGCGCCGCTTCTATTTCCACGATGCCGACGGCATCGAATACGAGGCGGTGCAATACGATGATTGACCTGCTGTTCCTGGCCGCCAGCCCCGCCGCCTGGTGGGCCAGTCGCACCCGCGACCCGGACGCACCACCCCGGGACGCCCGCGCCGACTAGGCCGGGTTTCGCGCCCCGCCGCGCGCAGCCCCTTGCATTCCGCCCCGCGTTTGGGTCAGGTATTCGTCAACTCAACACTCGTCCCGGCGCATCGCGCGGCGGGGCGAATTATTATGCGTGGAATGTAGAGAATGGAAAAAATCCCGATGACGCCGACGGGCCACGCCGCGCTCGAGGCCGAACTGAAACATCTCAAATCGGTTGAACGCCCCGCGGTCATCAAGGCGATCGCCGAGGCGCGCGAACATGGCGACCTTTCGGAGAATGCGGAGTACCATTCGGCCCGCGAAAAGCAGTCCTTCATCGAAGGCCGGATCAAGGAGCTGGAGGGGATCCTCTCGCTCGCCGAGGTGATCGTTCCGGCCAAACTGTCCGGCGCGATCAAGTTCGGAGCCACCGTGACTCTGGTGGACGAGGATACCGACGAAGAGAAGACCTGGCAGATCGTCGGCGAGCACGAGGCCGATATCGAACACGGTCTGCTCAACATCAAGTCGCCCATCGCCCGCGCCCTGATCGGCAAGGAGGAAGGCGACAGCGTCGAGGTCCGCACGCCCGGCGGCGAACGGTCCTACGAGGTCCTCAAGATCGCCTATATCTGACGGAAGCCGCGCCGCATGTCCGCCCCTCAGCCCAATTCCGGTTCCCGTTCCGACAAGGCGCGCAGCACGCCGCTGGGCATGTACGACCCACCCAGCCGGCAGCGGATCTCCTGGATCGAGGTGATCGCCATCGCGCTGAGCCTGCTGTGGCTGGTCGGCGCCGCGATCTTCTTCGTCGCCCTGCCCGCCGAGGGTAGCGGTCTGGA
>JBFXGQ010000523.1:0-3598 GCA_050177915.1 Pseudodonghicola sp.
GTTGAATCTGGATGGGCGCGTGGCGCTCATCACCGGTGCGGGGCAGGGCGTTGGTCGCCAGATCGCGATGCAACTGGCTGGTGAGACCTCGGGCGGGGTCGCGGTCAACGACTATCATCTCGACCGCGCCGAAGCTGTGGCGGAGGAAATTCGCGCTGCCGGTGGCAAGGCGATCGCGGTGCAGGCGGATGTGACCGACCTGGACAGCGTCAAGGAGATGGTCGCCAAGGTCGCCGCCGACCTCGGTCCGGTCGGGACGCTCGTCAACAATGCGGGGAACCAGGGGGCCAATCCGTCGGAAGAAGCCCGCAAGATTCCGTTCTGGGAGGCGAGTCCCGAAATCTGGATGATGCCGATCGGCGTCAATTTCTTCGGGGTTCTGAACTGCGTCAGCGCGGTGATTCCCGGCATGATCGCACGCAAGGCGCCGGGCCGGATCATCACGATCATCTCCGACGCGGCGCGGAACGGCGATTCCGGTCTGGAAGTCTATGGGGGCGCCAAAGCCGGTGCCGCAGGCTTCATGCGCGGGGTGGCTCGGACGCTGGGTCGCTATGACATCACCGCGAACTGCATCGCGATTTCGGCCACGGCGACACCGACCGTCGCCCCGCGGTTGGAAGCGCTGAAAGCCGCTGATCCTGAAAAGTACAAGAAGATGTTCGCCGGCTACATCATCCGCCGGCCGGGAATGCCCGAGGACATTGCGAATATGGCGCAATTCCTTGCGTCAGATGCCAGCAGCTGGATCACCGGGCAAACCTATCCGGTGAATGGCGGCTTCACGCTGTCGCTCTGACAGGCGCGCAATCGGGATCACCGGGGCAACACCGTCCCGATGATCCATTCCAACAACACGAGGGGGAGCCATGGGCGTTCTCGACGGGGTCAAGGTAGTTGAATTCGCCGCGCTGGGACCCGGACCGGTCTGCGCGATGTTCCTGGCCGATATGGGGGCCGATGTGGTCGTGGTCGACCGCAAGGGTGGGGAGGCCTTCGGGCCCGCCTATTTCATCAACCGGGGCAAGCGCTCGATCGCGCTGGACCTGAAGGCGGATGAGGATCTGGACATCGCGAAGTCGCTGCTCGCCTGGGCGGATGTGGTGATCGAGGGATATCGTCCCGGCGTGATGGAACGCATCGGTCTTGGCCCAGAGGTGGCGCTTTCGATCAATCCGTCGTTGGTCTACGGGCGCATGACCGGATGGGGGCAGGAGGGTCCGATGGCCTCGGCTGCGGGGCACGACGGCAACTATGTCGCGTTAGCTGGCGGGTACTGGTTCGCCGGAGAACCGGGCGAGAAACCGCATCTGCCCGCGACACTGGTGGGCGACATCGGCGGTGGCACCATGTTCCTACTGTCCGGTATCTTGGCTGGCCTGCTGCGGGCGCAGAAGACCGGAGAGGGGCAGGTGGTCGACGCCGCGATCGTGGACGGGGTCGCCAACCTGCTGACCCTGCAACTGGTGGTCGCCACAAAGGGGTTCGAGCGTGGGCGCAGCGTTCTGGATTCCCACGCGCCTTGGTCCCAGATGTATCAATGCGCCTGCGGCGGCTACGTCAAAGTCGCGACGCGCGAAGACAAGTTCTATGTTGACTTGCTGAAGCTGCTCGGGCTCGACGACGAATTCACCGTGCGGGACCGTCAGGATGTCACCACATGGCCGGCGCTTGCCCGGCGGATGACATCGGCCTTCGCGGCAAAGACCCGCGAAGAATGGGCCGCGATATTCGATGGCAGTGACGCCTGCGCCACCGCCGTCCTGAGCCCGTCCGAAGCAGCAGCGCATCCCCATCTGGCGGCGCGGGGAACCTATTTCCAGAACGCAGGTCGGCTTCAACCGGCGCCGGCGCCGCGTTTTTCGCACACGCCGTCCACGTCGTCGCGCAGGATCCCCGAACCTGATCAGGATCGGGAGAGCATCCTGGCGGATATCGCTCTGCCGTCCTGAAAAGGCGCCGGTCCCGTGGGGCGCGGCCCCGTGTGACCGGCGCTCCATCCCTTGCGCGGCCCGCGTGCCCCTTGCCTTCAAGGCCGCGGCCGCGGTGCGCCGCGCACAGGGTGATTTGCAAATGTCCCCTGCTGAACTGGAAAGGATCAGGCATGTTCCAGACGCCTTTGACCAAACTCTTCGGCATGAAATACCCGATCTTGGTCGGGGGCATGATGTGGCTTTCGACGTCCGATTTCGTTGCAGCCTGTGCGCGGGGCGGGGCAATGGCGTTCCTGACGCCCAGAAGCCACGCAACCCCCGAGGCGTTCGAGGCCGATCTGATGCGGTGTCTCGACCGCGCCGAGGGGGCGCCTTTCGGCGTGAACTTCTCGATTTCCCGTTTCCGCTCGAATGACGTGAACGATCGCTGTCTTGAGATCGCATTGCGCCACGGCATCACCAGGTACGAAACCGCCGGCAATTCCCCTGCCGCGCTGGTCGATCGCATTCACGACGGTGGTGGCGTTGTCATCCACAAGGTGACCAACCTGCGCCACGCGATCAAGGCTGCGGCGTGCGGTGTCGATGCCATCGCCGTCGTGGGGATGGAGGCCGGCGGCCATCCCGGCATGAACCCGCATCCCGGACATGTGGTCCTTTCCGAGGTTCTCAGGGAAATAGAGATTCCGGTGGCCCTGGGGGGCGCAATCGGCACCGGTGGACAGGTCCTGGCCGCATTGGCCCAGGGAGCGAGCGCGGCGCTCCTCGGGTCACGTTTCCTGACCTGTGACGAGTTGCGTGTGCACCCGAATTACAAGGCGCGCATGGTCAAGGCTGGCCTCGACGACACGGTCGCGATCCTGCAGTCCATCAAGGATACATGGAGGGTTCTGAACAACACCACCGCACGTCAGATCATCGAGACTGAGAAGAGGCTGGGAGAGGCGGCTGCGTTTTCCGACTTCGGGGATCTACTTCGCGGCGACTACAGTCATCGGCACGCCCACATCGGGGGGGACGTCGAGATCGGGTTGATGTCCATGTCTGCCGCCGTGGCCCATGCATCGGGTATCGCAAGTGCGCGAGATGTCGTTGACCAACTGGTTTCCGAGATGGAAATGGCCTGGCGCAGGCTCTCCTCCTACCGATGAACTGCATCTGGTTTCTAGGCTCAGGCCCCATGAATCGGTTTGCGAAGGTCCCGGCTGCAACCGTTCTGCGCAAACAACCGCGGCAGGCTGACCGTCGACGACTGGCGCGTCCTGAGTGGTATCCTCTTGATCCATCGCAATGGCTTGTGCTGTTGCGACGCGCCTGCCGAATATGGTCTGTGGAAGACGCTCTACAACCGTTGGAAGGGCTGGAATGAGATGGGTGTGTTCGCGAGGGTTTTCGACGGCTGGCGCGGCTGCGCCGGAGCCGCGGCCCCGTTGGACAACCTGCTTTCAGCGGATTAGCCGCCGACGCCAGGGGATGCGATGCCGACTTGTTCCGCGAAGCCCAGCAGGACAAGGGGATCAGGGTCTGCATTTCGGGCCGCAGTTACGCAAACTGCGGTCAAATACGTCAAGGGTCGTTACAACTGCTGCTACCGGACAGAGATCGTGTTCGGTCGCTCGTAGGATTGGTGGCGCGTGGCAACTCGCTGTGGCAGAAGCCCGATG
>JBFXGQ010000524.1:0-3597 GCA_050177915.1 Pseudodonghicola sp.
CGATGAGCTGCGCCGCCCGTTCGCCGGCGCCTTCGCGCACCGCCTCGATGATCCGCGGCTTGGTCACGCGGCCGAGATAGTTGCCGACGGTCGGCCGCCAGCCCACCGCCACCATGTCGAGGCCCGTTGCCCGCGCCAGCCGGTCGGCCTGGGACAGGCGCACGTCGAGCCCGTGCTGGCTGACGCCCATGCCGCCATAGGGGTTGGGCTTCTCGTGCAGGGCGTTGACGCCGAAGCTGATGCAATGGGCGAGCAACTCCATCCGGGTGTCATCGTCCTGATCCACCAGCCAGTCCCAAAGCGCAGCATCGTCGGCAGGGATGTGATCGCCCCAGTGTTCGTGCCGCTCGGCGATGGCGCGCGCCGAAACGCTTTCGCCCAGGTCGTCGGCCTGTGCCGGGAAGTGAACCTCCCGGACATGGGCCTCCAGGCACCCCCTTGTGGAGTGCGGCAGGAAGCAATCGGTGACCAGCCGATGCAGCAGCGCCGTCATCGCGACATGCGGGTTCGCCGCCACGGCATCGCGGAGCGCCAGCGTGCGATGCGCGGTCAGCTCGCTGACGAGGCGATCGGGCAGAGGCCGGATGGTTTCGACCTCATCGTCCTCCTCGGGTTCCGTCGCCGTGCCACCCACCATGATGACCGCGTGCTGCACGCTACCGGACTCGCCGCCCTCGAGAGAACACCCATCGACCCCCTGCCCTTCCTGACCGTCCACCGCCTCATCGTCGGCACGGACATAGCCGCGCTCGACGGCGAGTTGGCCGTCATGGCGGATGCTGACGAAGACACCGGCGCGAGCCATCTGGTCGGCGTCATAGACCATTGGCCGGGATTCCAGGGCGTCCAGCGTTTCCTCGATCTCGCCGAGCCGCGCATCCACCTCGTCGGGGAACTCGTCGGCCTCGGCATATTCCACCTCCAGCACGTCGAACTCGTCCCGCAGCTTCTCACGCTCGGCGCGTTCCTCGTCGGTCAGGTCGATGGTGGTGCCGGCCAGACGGCGCATGCCGCTGGTATGGCCATAGGGGAAGTCCACGGCGACCTCGATCCACTTCCAGCCCTCGGCGGCGATGGTCTCCGCCTCGGCCTTCAGCTTCTCGCCAGCCAGCCGGTCGAGCAGCACCGGGTCTTGGAGCCAGCCGCCATCGTCCTGCTGGAAGAGATCGCGCAGCACATAGCCGCCGGCCGCCTCATAGGCATCGATGCCGACGAAAAGTGCTCGCCTGTCGGAAGCCCGCACCGTGGTCTCGGTCAGCAGCCGGCGGATCGTATAGGGCTCCTTCTGCCAGCCATCCCTGATCGCCTCCCAGACCTGTTCCTGCCGCGCGTGGTCCTCGGAGACGGTGAAGGCCATGAGCTGTTCCAGCGTCATGCCGTCCTCGGCATAGATGTCGAGCAGCGACGGCGAGACCGAGACCAGGCGCAGACGCTGCTTCACCACTTTTGCGTCGACGAAGAAGGCGGCGGCGATTTCCTCCTCGCTCATGCCCTTCTCGCGCAGCACCTGGAAGGCGCGGAACTGATCGAGCGGATGCAGCGGGGCGCGCTCGATGTTCTCGGCCAGCGACACCTCGTCGATGAGGATGTCGTCACTGGCCTCCGAGACGATGCAGGGCACCGGCGCGGTCTTGTTGAGGCGCTTCTGTTTCACCAGAAACTCCAGCGCCCGGTAGCGGCGACCGCCGGCGGGCACCTCGAACGTGCCGGTCTCCTTGCCCTCGGCGTCCAACTCGGGCCGGACATGCAGGGACTGGATCAGCCCGCGTCGGGCGATGGACTCGGCCAGCTCCTCGACCGAGATGCCGGCCTTCACCCGCCGGACGTTGGACTGGCTGAGCACCAGCTTGTTGAAGGGGATGTCGCACGAGGACGACAGGGTGATCTTCTGCGTGGCAGTGGCCATGTCAGGGTCTCCATGACGGACGCCGGGGAGCCTCTCTCTCCGGCAACCAGCCCGTCACGAAACTCCCCCCACTCCTTTCCCTCTCATGGCCGAGCCGCGGATGAACGCGCAGACCCATCAGAGCTCGCCGCGGGCACGCAGGCTGGTCTCCCGGCCAGCACCGGTGATGATGTGGTCGTGCAGCACTACCCCAAGGGACGCACAGGCGTTCCGGATTTCTTTCGTCATCGCGAGGTCGGCGGCTGAGGGCTCGGGATCGCCGGCCGGATGATTGTGGACGATGATCAGCGCCGAGGCATTGAGCGCCAGGCAGCGCCGCAGCACCTCCCGGGGATAGACCGGAACATGATCGACCGTGCCGATGGCGAGGCATTCGTCGGAGATCAGCCGGTTCCTGCGGTCGAGATAGAGAACATGGAAGCGCTCCACTTCGCCCCTGATGGTGAGGGCGCAATAGTCGAGCACCGCCTGCCAGGACGACAGGACAGGGTTCTGATTGAGGTGGCGCAGCAGGATCTGCCGGGCCTCGTAGACCACGGCCTGTTCCTGGGCAGAGAACCGGAGCGGCTGCGCTTCAGTGGCGGGTGTTCTCGTGTTTCGTGTCATGGTGCTGTTCTCCGCCGGGCAGCCGGCCGGGCGCCGGAGCTTTCACCGCGTCACGAGGAGAAGCGCCGCCCTCTTCCTGCGAAGAGAGCGGCGCCGAAGCTGTAGAGCGTGGAGCTCAGGAACGCCGGGGCTCCGCATCGGGGCGTGTCCCGCCTGGCAGACGGCCCGAGCGATAAAGCAGCCGCTCAACATCACGAATGCTGCCGGTTTCGCGGGCGGCCTTGGCCCAGACCGAGATCGGGAAATCCCCCGTGAACTGCCGATCCCGCTCGATGCCCATGCCGAAGGGCAGCCGAATGGAACGCAGTTCGTTGAGGCTCCATGAGCCAAGCTCCGGGTAGCCAATGTCGGCCAGGCCAAACATGATGTCGCCGTCCTCGTCGAGCTCGGTCGCAAGCCAGACACCGGCGCCAAAGGGATTGAAGAACTTCACGACCGGAATGTGATCCTGATCGCGATCGCGGCCATTCGCCAGCAAACGGTCACGCTGTGTGTCGGTCAGGAGGATCATGCCGCGGCCCTCCCTTCCGTCGAAGTCTGCCGCTCAACATCGGTGCTGTCGTCGGGCAGATGGGCCAGCAGCCAGTCGGCCGCCTTGCTGGCCTGCGAGGCGGCGCGGACGATCGCGCGGGAATCCTCGCGCATCATCTCCAGCCAGGGGCCCAGGTAATCGGCGTGGCGCACCGTCGGGATAATCCCGAGCGAGGCGCAGCAGAACGCACTCGCTATCTCGGCGATTAGTTCCTCGAAGGCGTATTTCTTCGTGCCGAAGCCGCCGGAGAAATCCCGCCCCAGGCGGGAGCTGTGCCCCGTGGCATGCCCCATCTCGTGCAGCGCCGTGCGGTGCCAGTTGACCGGCTCGAAATAGGCCTGCGGAGGTGGCACCTGCACATAATCGAGCGCGGGGACATAGAAGGCGCTGTTGCCACCGATCCGGAAGTCGATACCGGTCGCGGCGATCAGTTCCTCGACCCGCGGCTCGATCAGTCCGGGCGGTGGCGGCGGCGCCTCGATGGCAATGTCGTCGGGCAGACCCTCGCATTGCGCCGCGTTGAACACGGTGAAGCGCTTCAGGAACGGGATGC
>JBFXGQ010000525.1:0-3590 GCA_050177915.1 Pseudodonghicola sp.
CGAGGCGCCCGAGGCGACGCCGGCGAAGCCCAGGCCCAAACCCCGCGCCGCGTCGCGGGCGAGCGCCCAGGCCGATGCGCTCTCGGCGCTGTCGAACCTGGGCTACGGCCCGTCTGAGGCCGCCGCCGCGGTGGCCGAGGCCGCCGGCGACAACCCGGAGGCCAGCGAGGCCACGCTGATCCGCGCCGCGCTGAAACTGCTGGCGCCGAAGGGGTAGGGATGCACTGGCTGATCCATAAAGCACAAGGGCTGCGCCCGGCCGCGGGCGGAAGCGAAGCGCCCGCCCAGGGGGGCGGACGGGCGCTGCCCGGCGTAAACGCCGGGCGGGGCTTGCGGAAAAGGCGGTGGTAGAATGACTGAATCAGATCCCACCCTGCGGCCCGATCCTCTGCCCGAGGACAACGACCGCGCGCTCAGGCCGCAGGCGCTCGATGAATTCATCGGTCAGGCCGAGGCGCGGGCGAACCTCAAGATCTTCATCCAGTCGGCCCGCCAGCGCGGCGAGGCGATGGATCACACGCTGTTCCACGGTCCGCCGGGGCTGGGCAAGACCACGCTGGCGCAGATCATGGCGCGCGAGCTGGGGGTGAACTTCCGCATGACCTCCGGGCCGGTGCTGGCCAAGGCGGGCGATCTGGCGGCGATCCTGACCAATCTCGAGGCGCGCGACGTCCTCTTCATCGACGAGATCCACCGGCTGAACCCGGCGATCGAGGAGGTGCTCTATCCGGCGATGGAGGATTACGAGCTGGATCTGGTGATCGGCGAGGGGCCGGCAGCGCGCACCGTGCGGATCGAGCTGCAGCCCTTCACGCTGGTCGGGGCCACCACCCGGATGGGTCTGCTGACGACGCCGCTGCGCGACCGCTTCGGCATCCCGACCCGGCTGCAGTTCTATACAGAGGACGAGCTCTATGAGATCGTCAGTCGCAACGCCCGCAAGCTGGGCGCGCCGGCCGATGCCGACGGCGCCCGCGAGATCGCGCGCCGCGCCCGCGGCACGCCGCGGATCGCCGGGCGGCTGCTGCGCCGGGTGGTCGATTTCGCGGTGGTCGAGGGCGATGGCACCATCACCCGGGCGCTGGCCGACAATGCGCTGACCCGGCTGGGGGTGGACCGCATCGGGCTCGATGGCGCCGACCGCCGCTATCTGCGGCTGATCGCCGAGAGCTATGCCGGCGGCCCGGTGGGGATCGAGACCTTGTCGGCGGCGCTGTCGGAAAGCCGCGATGCGCTGGAGGAGGTGATCGAGCCTTACCTGCTGCAACAGGGGCTGATCCAGCGCACGCCGCGCGGCCGGATGCTGGCGCAGCGCGCCTGGGACCACCTCGGCCTGCCGATGCCCAGAAAGCAGAGCGACCTGTTCAGCTGAGGCCGTCGGGAGGTCGTCGCGCTTGCGAGGGGCTTGCGGGCCATGCGGCGGGAGCCTCCGGCGGAGGTATTTGGGCCAAGATGAAAGCGGGCCGGTCTGGCGCCCCTGCGACGCGGCGCTTTGGTTGCGGTCGCGGCGGCGGGGTCTTATGGCTGGGGGGACGAGACGCTCAGGAGGCCCCGCGTGACACCGCAAGAGATTGAGGCGCTGTTCACCCGCGAAAGCGGCGAGTTTCTGTTCGCGCGCTGGGGCCGGCCCATCGCGCCGGTGGTCTTCGGTGTCGAGGAGGAGACGCTGCGCACCGTCAAGGGCGCCTTCGAGGCGGTGGCGGCGCTGTCGGGCCACAAGCTGGCCGAGACCGACCCGGAGCTGGGCAGCAACTGCATGATCTTCTTTTTCCGCGACTGGGCCGAACTGCCCGAGGTGCCGGGGCTGGATCGGCTGCTGCCCGATCTGGCGCCGCTGGTGGCGCGGCTGCAGGCGGAGGGGGCGAACCAGTACCGCGCCTTCCGGTTCGAGCCCGGCGGCGCCATCAAGGCGGCCTTCGTGTTTCTGCGCATGGATGCGGCGCTGTCGCGCCTGCCGGCCGAGGAACTGGCGCTGGCGCAGGTGGCGCAGGTGATGCTGCTGTGGTCCGACCGCGCCTTTCGCGACCGCTCGCCGCTGGCGCTGGCCCGGACCGAGGCCGGCGAGACGGTCATCCTGCGCCCCGAGATCGCCGGGCTGATCCGGGCGGCCTATGATCCGGTGCTGCCGGCGGTGGCGCACGATCCGGCCCATGCGCTGCGCCTTTTCGCCCGGATGGAGCCTGCCCGATGACCGTTCACCGTTACCCTGTGCGGGTCTATTACGAAGACACCGACATGGGCGGGATCGTCTATCACGCCAATTACCTGCGCTATATCGAACGCGCCCGCAGCGACTGGGTGCGCCAGCTGGGCAACGACCAGAACGCCATGCGCGACGCCGGCATCGTCTGGGTGGTGCGGCGGATCGAGGCGGAGTATCTGGCCACCGCGAAATTCGAGGACGAGCTGACGGTGGAGACCACCATGCGCGAGATCTCGGGCGTGCGGCTGACCATGGACCAGCTGGTCAAGCGCGGCGATCAGGTGATCTTCACCGCCTCGGTCACCGCGGTCTGTATGAATGCGGCGGGCAAGCCGGTGCGCCTGCCAGCGGAGATTCGCGCATTGATCCAGCGCTGAGCCGGCATGCAGCGGCGGCAATGGCATTTATCCACGAACTACGTTAGACTCAGCAGAAATCGGGCGGCACAGAATCCGGCCAAGAGGCAAAGAGCAGGCGTATGGAAGCAGAAACCCTGGCGCTGGCGCAGCAGATAGATTTCTCGCTGTGGGCATTGTTCGCGCGCGCGACGCTGATCGTGAAACTGGTGATGGGCCTGCTGCTCTTCGCCTCGTTCTGGTCTTGGTCGATCGTCATTCAGAAACTGATCTCCTATCGCGCGGCGCGGACCGAGGCCGCGGCCTTCGATCAGGCGTTCTGGTCGGGCGAGCCGCTGGACGGGCTGTTCGACGAGATCGGGCCGCAGCCCGAGGGCAGCGCGCAGCGGATCTTTGCCGCCGGCATGGTGGAATGGCGCCGGTCGCACCGCGACGACGGCGGGCTGATTGCCGGGGCCAGCGCGCGGATCGACCGCAGCATGGATGTGGCGATCGCCAAGGAGGCAGAGAAGCTGCAAAAGGGGCTGCCGGTGCTGGCCACGGTCGGCTCCACCGCGCCCTTCGTCGGTCTGTTCGGCACCGTCTGGGGCATCATGCATGCCTTCATCGAGATCGCGGCGCAGCAGAACACCAACCTGGCCGTGGTGGCGCCGGGCATCGCCGAGGCGCTGCTGGCCACCGGTCTTGGCCTGCTGGCGGCGATCCCGGCGGTGATCTTCTACAACAAGCTGAGCGCGGACAGCGACCGGATCGTCGCGGGCTATGAGGCTTTCGCCGACGAGTTCGCCACCATCCTCAGCCGTCAGCTGGATGCCTGACCGATGGGCGCAGGCGTTCAAACCTCGGATTCGGGCGGCGGTCGGCGGCGGGGGCGCGGCCGGCGGCGGGCCCGGCCGATGGCCGAGATCAACGTCACGCCCTTCGTCGACGTGATGCTGGTGCTGCTGATCATCTTCATGGTGGCGGCACCGCTGATGACCGTGGGCGTGCCGGTGGAGCTGCCCAAGACCGCCGCCGGCGCGCTGCTGATC
>JBFXGQ010000526.1:0-3542 GCA_050177915.1 Pseudodonghicola sp.
TATCACCTCACACTTCTCTACATGCCGCCGCCCGACGCGCAGGCGCGCACCGAGAATGCGCTGCTGGATTCCGACCGGAAGGGGGAAGGGGACGGCGGCGGCCGCAACTGGCGGCAGGAACTGGCCCGGTTCCGGGACGAGACCGAGCGGGTGCTGGATTTGCTCAGCGGCTTCCTGCCGGAGATCCGCGCGCTCGACGATGCCGAGACGCTGACCTTTCTGCACGGGGCGATTTCGACGAAGCGCCATCCCGTCGCCGTGCCCGAAACGCCGATGTATCTTGATGGCGTGCTGGTCGATACGCCCTTGACCGGCGGCCTGGAGCCGATGCTCGGCGACCGGCACTTGCGGACGCTGACGATCCTCGGCTTTCCGAACGCGACCCGCCCCGGCATCCTCGACGCACTGAACCATCAGGACTTTGCCTATCGCTGGGGCACGCGCTTCATCCCGCTCGATAAGATGGCGGCGACGAAGGTGCTCACCCGCCTGCGCCGGCAGTGGTTCGCCAAGCGCAAGTCGATCACAGCGATCCTGCGCGAGGTGCTGACCAACGAGCCTGCTGTACTGGTCGATAGCGACGCCGACAACAAGGCGCTCGATGCAGACGCCGCTTTGCAGGCGCTCGGCAGTGATCATGTCGGTTTCGGTTATCTGACGACGACCATCACCGTCTGGGACGAGGACCGGGATACCGCGGAGGAAAAGGTCCGCGCCGTCGAGCGCATCGTCAACGGCCTCGGCTTCACCTGCATTCGGGAAACGGTGAATGCCGTCGAAGCCTGGCTCGGTTCACTGCCGGGCCATGTCTACGCCAATGTCCGGCAGCCGCTCGTCCACACCCTGAACCTCGCCCATCTCATGCCGCTCTCGGCGGTGTGGGCCGGACCGGCGCGCAACGCCCATCTCGCCAAAGTCACTCAGACAGAATGTCCGCCGCTACTCCATGCGGAAACCAGCGGCTCCACACCGTTCCGCCTCTCCACCCATGTGGGCGATGTCGGCCACATGCTGATCGTCGGCCCGACCGGCGCAGGCAAGTCGGTGCTCTTGTCGCTGATCGCACTGCAATTCCGGCGCTATGCCGGCTCTCAGGTCACCATCTTCGACAAGGGCAATTCGGCGCGCGCAGCCGTGCTGGCCATGGGTGGGGAGCATCATGCGCTGGGTGCGGCCCCTGATGACATCACGAACGCGCTCGCCTTCCAGCCGCTCCGCGACATCGACGACCCGGCGACGCGAAGCTGGGCGGCTGAATGGATCGGCGCGCTGCTCGCTCATGAGCATGTCACCGTTACCCCGGAAGTGAAGGAGGCCGTCTGGTCGGCGCTGTGCAACCTCGCCACCGCGCCGGCCGAGGAGCGCACGCTCACCGGCCTGTCCGTCCTCGTCCAGGCGAACGCCCTCAAGGCCGCGCTCCAGCCCTATACGCTCGATGGCCCCTTCGGCCGGCTGCTCGACGCCGCCGAGGACCGGTTGGCGCTGTCCGAGGTTCAATGCTTCGAGACCGAGGAACTGATGCATGAGGCTGGCGTCGTCCTGCCGGTGCTGACCTACCTCTTCCACCGTCTGGAGGAGAGGTTCGACGGGCGGCCGACGCTGCTCATTCTCGACGAGGCCTGGGTCTATCTCGACAATCCGCTCTTCGCCGCCCGCATCCGCGAATGGCTGAAGGTCCTGCGCAAGAAGAACGTGTCGGTGATCTTCGCGACGCAGTCGCTGGCGGACGTGGCCGACAGCTCCATCGCGCCCGCCATCATCGAGAGCTGCCCGCAGCGCATTTTTCTTCCCAACGACCGGGCCATCGAGCCCCAGGCGCGCACGGCCTATGAGCGCTTCGGCCTCAACGATCGGCAGATCGAACTGATCGCGCAGGCAACGCCAAAACGGCACTACTACCTGCAATCGCGCCGCGGCAACCGGCTGTTCGAGCTGGGCCTCGGCCCCGTGGCACTGGCGCTCTGCGGCGCCTCCGATCCGTCCTCCCAGACCCTCATCGACACAATCCTGGCCGAGCACGGCAGGGAGGCCTTCGCCGTCGAGTTTCTGAGAGCCCGCGGCCTCGATTGGGCCGCCGACATCCTCGGCCCGTTCTCTCCCCAAATACAGGAGCCAACACCATGAAACGCACGTCTCTCGCGGCGCTCCTCGCCGCATCTCTTGCCATCGCTACGCCACAGGTGGGCCATGCCGCCTGGCCGGTCTTCGATGCCACCAACTACGGTCAGAATGTCCTGCAGGCGGCGCGTGCGCTGGAGCAGATCAACAACCAGATCCAGCAGCTCCAGAACCAGGCGGTCATGTTGCAGAACATGGCAAAGAACCTTCAGCGGCTGGATTTCTCCTCGCTCGGACAACTCCAGGGGGCGCTGAACCGTATCGACGGGCTGATGATGCAGGTCGACGGCCTCAGCTTCGACCTGACGCAGCTCGAAGGCCAGTGGCGGCAGCAATATCCAAGCTCGTACGATGCCACGGTCAGCACCAGCGATATCGCCACTGCCGCGCGCGAGCGCTGGCAGAGTGCCATGAACGCTTTCCGCCAAACCATGCGGGTGCAATCGCAGATCGTCGAGAACGTGCGCGTCGACGAAGGGCTACTCACCGATCTCGTCAATCGGAGCCATGGCGCCGTCGGGGCGCTGCAGGCGCAGCAGGCCGCGAATCAGCTCATTGCGCTTTCGGCCAAGCAGCAGATGCAGATCCAGACGCTGATGGCCGCCCATTACCGCGCCGAGGCAGAAGACGCCGCGCGCAAGGCGCAGGCGGAGGAAGCGGCGCGCGAGACAACGCGCAGGTTCCTCGGTTCCGGCTCCGCCTATTCTGGGAACTGACCGGCAGGGAGGCGACGCGCGATGAATGATCTCGGCATCATCGACCGGTTCATGGAGACCTTCAGCCGCTACATCGACAGCGGCTTCGGACTCTTGTCGGGTGACGTCGCCTTCCTCACCACCATCCTGATCGGCATCGACATCACGCTGGCAGGCCTGTTCTGGGCTCTGGGCGGCGAGGACAACATCATCGGGCGCCTGATCCGGAAGGTGCTCTATGTCGGCGTCTTCGCGCTGATCCTCAACAACTTCCAGAACCTTGCCGAGATCATCTACAGGTCCTTCTCCGGTCTCGGCATCCAGGCCGCGCCCGGCACGCTCGCCGCCGACGATCTGCTCAAACCTGGCAAGATCGCCGCCACCGGTTATGAGGCGGCGTATCCGCTCATCGATCAGGTCGGCAATCTCGTCGGCTTTCCGGAAATCTTCGGCAACGCACTCACCGTCTTCGTCCTGCTGCTGGCCTGGTTCCTGGTCCTCATCGCCTTCTTCATTCTGGCGATCCAGCTCTTCATCACCGTGCTCGAGTTCAAACTGACGACGCTCGCCGGTTTCGTCCTGGTGCCCTTCGCGCTCTGGAACAAGACGTCGTTCCTCGCCGAACGGGTTCTCGGCAACGTGATTTCCTCCGGCATCAAGGTGATGATGCTCGCCGTCATCGTCGGCATCGGCTCGACGCTGTTCGCTTCCTTCACCAACGGCCTTCAG
>JBFXGQ010000527.1:0-3529 GCA_050177915.1 Pseudodonghicola sp.
AGATGCACGCCCGCGGGCCGGTGGGGGCCGAGCAGCTGACCAGCTTCAAATATCTGGTCACCGGCGACGGCACCGTGCGGGGCTGATCCGACCCGACACGGAAACGGCGACAAGAAAAACGGCGCGTGCCATCTGTCTGAAAGCGGGCAGGGCACGCGCCGTCTGTCTGAACGGGGCGATCAGAACCGCAGCGTCAGGCTGCTGTCGTCATGCGCGGCCTCGACCCGGCGCCCGATCTGTTCGGCCGCCATCGGCAGCAGCATGTACTGGACCCGCGCCGGCGCCGGCACCACCCGCTCGCCGGCGCCATCCAGCCAGGACCACAGCCCGGGATCGACCGCGATCCGCTCGGCGCTGGCGGTCACCGTCCAGGCGCCGTTCTCCTCCATCACCCGAACCTCGCCGCCGCGCGGCAGCGCCGCCTCGCAGCATTGCAGGGCGAGGAAGGCCAGCTTGACCTGCGAGCGCGGCTGCGCCCCCTCGACCAGCCAGCTGTAGCGCATGCGGCTGCCCTTGCCGATCTGCTCCAGCATGGTGACGATGTCGCTGCGCCCCAGCATCTGGTCGCCCGGCGCGCCGAAGGCGACGCGGAACAGCCGCAGCCGGGCGCTGGCGCCCTGCGCGCTGTCCGAGATCAGCTCCATCTCCGGCCCCGGCGTGCCGCCGGCCATCTCCAGCAGCTCAAGGCCGTTGACGATGGCGCCGATCGGGCCGATCAGATCATGACAGATACGCGACGCGATCAGCGCCGACAGCTCTTGCGGGTTGACGTCGGTGGGATTCTTCATCAGGGAATGATGGCCCATGAACGATCTGAACTCCATACTCGAACCCGGCATGCTGGTGCGTCATCCCGATCGTCCCGATTGGGGCATCGGACAGGTGCAGTCGAATGTCGGCGGCAAGATCACCGTGAATTTCCGCGAACAGGGCAAGGTCGTCATCGACGGCAGCCGGGTCGCGCTCGTTATCGCCTTTGATGGGTGATCGGGATTGACAACGGGTTAACGCCCGCCGAACTGGCCGCCGCCCCGCCCGTCGCGCTCCGGGCTTGCCGGTTGCAATCGCGCCGGCAGATGGGCTATCAGCGCGCAACACCGCTTTTCCTCTTTCCGATCAAGGTCCCCCATGGCTGACAGCGGCCCCGATTTCACGGTCAAGATCGCCGAAACCGAGGCCGAGCTGCGCGCGGCCCAGGCGCTGCGCTATGAGGTCTTCGTGCGCGAGCTGGGCGGCGGCGGCGAGATGGTCGATCACGACCTCGGGCTGGAGCGCGACCGTTTCGACCCGTTCTTCGACCATATGATCGTCATCGACAACCGCAGCGGCGCGGTGGTCGGCGTCTACCGGCTGTTGCGCGACGATCAGGCCCGCGCCGCCGGCCAGTTCTATTCCGAGGACGAATACGACCTCGGCGTGCTCAAGGCCTCGGGGCGGCGGCTGCTGGAACTGGGCCGCTCCTGCCTGCATGCCGATTACCGCGGCGGTACCGCGATGTTCCACCTGTGGACCGGGCTGGCCGCCTATGTGGCCGAACACGGGATCGAGGTGCTGTTCGGCACCGCCAGTTTCCACGGCACCGATGTGCAGGCGCTGGCGCAGCCGCTGTCGATGCTGCACCACAACCACCTGGCGCCGCCCGAGCTCAGGGTGCGGGCGCAGCCGGCGCATTTCCAGAGCATGGATCTGGTGCCCGCCGACCAGCTGGACCGCCGCCGCGCCATGCTGGAGGTGCCGGCGCTGATCAAGGCCTACCTGCGGCTGGGCGGTTTCGTGGGCGAGGGGGCGTTCGTCGATCACGCCTTCAACACCACCGATGTCTGCCTGATCCTGGATACCGCGCGGATGAACGAGCGGCAGCGGCGGATCTATACCGGCGACAGGGGCGGTGAACGGGGCGGCGACCGCAGCGGCGACCGCGAGGCATGAGCGCCACCTGGGACAGCGACACGCCGCCCGATCCGGTCCGCATCGGGCCGCTGGGCTGGCTGCTGGCGGTCCTGCGCGGCGCGGCGCTGATCGTGTTGATCGCGGTCTGTCTGGCGCTGCTGCTGCTGTTGCGGCTGGTCGAGATCCCGATCTGGGGGCAGCGCCGGCCGCTCACCCCCTTCATCGTGCAATTCGTCTGCCGCACTGCCTTCCGCATCCTCGGCATCGGCTTTTCCACCCACGGCACGCCGATGCGCGGCCCCGGCGCGGTGGTGGCCAACCACAGCTCCTGGCTGGACATCTTCACGCTGAACGCGCGCAAGCGGATCTATTTCGTCTCCAAGGCCGAAGTGGCGACCTGGCCCGGCATCGGCATTCTGGCGCGCGCCACCGGCACGCTGTTCATCGAACGCGACCGCAAGCAGGCGCAGGCGCAGACCGCGATCTTTGCCGAACGGCTCGCGGCCGGCCACCGGCTGCTGTTCTTCCCCGAGGGCACCTCGACCGACGGGCTCAGGGTGCTGCCGTTCAAATCCACCCTGTTCGGCGCCTTCTTCGCGCCCCCGTTGCGCGACCGGCTGATGATCCAGCCGGTCAGCGTGATCTATCACGCGCCGGCCGGCCAGCCGGCGCGGTTCTACGGCTGGTGGGGCGATATGGAATTCGGCGCGCATCTGCTCAAGACCCTGGCGGCGCCGCGGCAGGGCCGGGTCGAGGTGGTCTATCACCCGCCGCTGCGGGTCGCCGACTTCGCCAACCGCAAGGCGCTGTCGGCTACCGCCGAGGCGCTGGTGCGCGCCGGGCTCGAGGCCTATCTGCCCGAGGCCGCGGCGGAGGACTGAGGGTTTTGCCGCCACGGGGGTTGCGCCCCGGTCGCAAACCGCCTATAGGCCACGCCATTCAAACCCGCAGGCGGGGTTTGGGCCGTGCAGGGGAGACATCCCTGCCAGTCCGCCGGTTGGAGCATCCGCTTCTTCACCCCCGCCAAGGCGTAAACCGGAAAGGATAAACGCATGGCTCTTCCCGAGTTCACCATGCGCCAGCTGCTGGAAGCTGGCGTGCACTTCGGCCACCAGACTCAGCGCTGGAACCCGCGCATGTCGCCGTTCATCTACGGCTCGCGCAACGGCATCCACATCATCGACCTGACCCAGACCGTCCCGATGCTGGACCAGGCGCTGCAGGCGGTGCGTGAAACCGTCGCCAAGGGCGGCCGCGTGCTGTTCGTCGGCACCAAACGTCAGGCGCAGCAGTCGATCGCCGACGCCGCCGAGAAATCGGCGCAATACTACATGAACCACCGCTGGCTGGGCGGCACGCTGACCAACTGGAAAACCGTGTCGCAGTCGATCCAGCGTCTGAAGCAGATCGACGAGCAGATGGAAACGGGCTTCGAAGGCCTGACCAAGAAAGAGCGTCTGGGCATGGAACGCGACCAGGCCAAGCTGCAGGCTTCGCTGGGCGGGATCCGCGAAATGGGCGGCGTGCCGGACCTGCTGTTCGTCATCGACGTCAAGAAAGAATCGCTGGCGATCGCCGAAGCCAACAAGCTGGGCATCCCGGTCGTGGCCGTGGTCGACACCAACTGCTCGCCCGCCGG
>JBFXGQ010000528.1:0-3480 GCA_050177915.1 Pseudodonghicola sp.
GGTGCCGCGCGGGTCCCCTGCGAGATCGAGGTCACCTATCAGGACGGCCGCCGGTCGGTCCTGCGGACCGAGGTGGTGATGACCCATATGGCGGAGGGGCGGGCATGACCGGGCTTGTGCAGATCCTGATCGAGGGGGTGCTGGTGGGGCTGGTCTACGGGCTGGTGGCGATCAGCTTCGTGGTGATCTACCGCGCCTCCAAGATCATCAACCTGGCGCAGGGCGAGGTGCTGGTGTGCGGCGCCTTCCTGCTCTGGACCTTTACCGAGGGCGCACGCGGCGCCGGGATCGACATCCCGCTGCCGGTCGGGCTGGGGCTGACGGTGCTGGCCTGCGTCGGCTTCGGCATGGCGCTGGAGCGCGCCATCTTCCGGCCGCTGATCGGCCAGGCGGGGTTCACCATCTTCATGGCCGGTGTCGCCCTGCTGATCCTGCTGCGCGGGGTGGCGCAGCTGGTCTGGGGGGCGCAGTCGCGCACCGTGCCGGTGATCCTGCCCGAGGGGGCGCTGGCGCTGGGGCCCTTCACGCTGAATACCCGGCTGCTGATCGGTGCCGTCTTCACCGTGGCGCTGACCTTCGCGCTGCACGCTTTCTTCACCCGCTCGCGGCTGGGGCTGGGGCTGGGGCTGGCGGCGGTGGCCGAGGATCACACCACCGCGCTGTCGCTGGGCGTCTCGGTGCGGCAGGCCATCGCGGTGGCCTGGGTGCTGGGCACGCTGCTCGCCACCGCGGCCGCGGTGGTGCTGCTGTCGGGCTCCATCCTGTCGCTGGAGGTCGCCGGCATCGGCTTCAAGGCGCTGCCGGTCGCCCTGCTGGGCGGGCTGGAGAGCATCCGCGGCGCGCCGCTGGCCGGCATCATCATCGGCGTGCTCGAGGCGCTCGCCATCACCTATCTCGACCCGCTGACCAATGGCGCGGCCTCCGGCGTGCTGCCCTATGCGGCGATGATCGCGGTGCTGCTGATCCGCCCCTACGGCCTGTTCGGCTGGCGCAAGATCGAAAGGCTCTGACCGATGCGACCCACTGGGATCTGGTTCGATCGTTACGCGGCGGAGAGCCGCATTCTGGAGACCCGGCGGTCGCGCCTGTTCGGGCTGGCGCTGCTGGCCGGGCTGGTCGGGCTGCCGGCGGTGGCGGGGCCCTGGATGCTGGGCGAATTCACCCATCTCTTCATCACGCTGATTGCGGTTTACGGGCTTTGCGTCACCGTCGGCATGGCGGGGCAGATCAATATCGCGCAATCGGCCTTTGTCGGCGTCGGCGCCTTCGCCGCCGCCAAGCTCTCGGGGCTGGGGGTGCCGTTCTGGCTGGCGATGCCGCTGGCGGCGCCGATCACCGGCGCGGTCTCGGTGCTGTTCGCGCTGCCGGCGGTGCGGGTGCGGGGGTTCTACCTGGCGCTGACCATGCTGGCGGCGCAGGTGATGTTCCCGATCGTCATCATGGCGCTGCCGATGTCCTGGCTGGGCGGGCTGGTGGGGATGCCGGTGATGCCGCCGCAGCTGGCGGGTGTCAGCCTGTCGACGCCGCTGGGGTTCTACTATCTGGCGCTGCTGCTGGCGCTGGGCGCCACCTGGGCGGTGTTCAACCTGCCGCGCTCGCGCTTCGGCCGGGCGCTCAGGGCGGTGCATGACAACGACACCGCCGCCGATGTGATGGGCATCCCGGTGACCCGGATCAAGATCGAGGCCTTCTTCGCCGGCGCGCTCTTCGCCGGGGTGGCCGGCGCGCTGATGGCCTATTTCCTGCAATTCGTCACCGCGCAGAATTTCACGCTGTTCGCCTCGGTCTGGTATCTGGGCATGCTGATCGCCGGCGGGCTGCAGTCGCCGCTGGGCGCGATCCTGGGCGTGTGTTTCATCACCGCGCTGCAGGAGGGGCTGCATGCGCTGGCCAATGCGCTGATGCAGGCCGAGGGCGGCCTGGGCGGCGGCACCCTCTTCGCGCTCAGCTCGATCATCCTGGCGCTGTGCATCCTGCTGGCGCTGATCTTCGAGCCGCGCGGGCTCGTCCACCTCTGGCGGACGATGATGACGGCAATCCGGCTCTGGCCGTTCCCGCGCAACTGACGCGACGCGGCGGCGGGCGCCGGTTCAAAGGTCCCGGGACAACCCGGGCGCTTCTCAGGGAGGAGAGAATGAAACTCAGGACGATATTGGCGGCGGGGGCGGCAAGCCTGGCCTTCGCCGCGGCGGGCTGGGCCGAGACCTATGTGATGACGGCCAGCGCCGATTATTCCGGCCCCTTCGCCGATGTGATGCCCGATGCCATGGCCGGGCTGAAGGCGACGGTGGACTGGTGGAACGCCGAGGTCGGCAAGGATCTGGGCGTCGACGTGCAGCTCAAGATCTACGACATGCGCTATGACGGCGCGGTGATCGCCAAGACCCGGCCGGCGATCCTCAGCTCGGACCACCCGGTGATGCACCTGGGCTTCGGCTCGCCCGATCTGGTGACGCTGATGGGCCGGCTGCCCAACGACAAGGTGCCGATGCTGATCGGCACCGCCATGGTCGGGCTGGTGTGGAAGCCGGGCGGCTGGCATTTCTCGATCCGCCCGACCTACAGCCATGAATTCGCAGGCCTGTTTCCGCATCTGCAGGATGCGAAGGGCGGCCTGTTCAGGATCGCTGCGATCTCGACTCAGAACCAGGCGGGGTTCGTCGATCAGGTCAACGGCGTCAAGCAGCTGGCCAGGCAGTATCCCGACCGCTTCGCGGCGACCGGCGTGCAATGGGCCGAGACCAGCCCGGTGTCGCTGACCGCGCAGGTGCGTGCGGCGCTGGCCGACGATCCCGACGTGCTGCTGATCGGCGGCACCACGGCGCAGGTGATCGCCGCCTCGAAGGCGATGCACGAGCTGGGCAAGCGCGTGCCCATCAGCGTCACCACGACCCACAACGGGCTCTGCGAGGTGTCGAAGGGCATCCCGCTGGAGAAGATCGAAGGCTCGATGGCCGCCTTCAGCTTCGCCGCGCCGGGCAAGGCCGATCTGCCGATGCGCGATGTCTTCGAGGCGCATAAGACCGACGGGCACTGGGGGCTGATCACCGCCCAGGCCAGCGCCCAGGCGATCCTGGCGCTGCGGGTGCTGGAAAAGGCCATCGCCGCCCATGGCAAGGACGCGGTCGACGGACAGGCGATGTATGACTCGCTGCTGGCCAATACCTTCACCGAGGCGGAACTGCTGGGGGTGCTGCCGACGCTGGATTCCGACGCCAGCGCGCCCTTCCCGATCGGCGAGATCAAGGCCACCGCCGAGATCGTCCGGGGCGGCGCCATCACCGGGCTGACCGACGGCTGGTTCGCCGTGCCGGCGCTGGACAAGTGGTGAGGCGCCCATGGCCCTGAGCCTGACGAATGTCGATGTGGTCTATGGCGGGGTGATCCAGGTTCTCCGCTCGGCCAATATCGAGGTCCGCGAAGGCCAGATGGTCGTGCTTCTCGGTGCCAATGGCGCCGGGAAGTCCACCACGCTGAAAG
>JBFXGQ010000529.1:0-3487 GCA_050177915.1 Pseudodonghicola sp.
CGCCATAGGCGCGCATCGCCGAATGAAATAGTGGCCGGGCGGCGTTCTGCTCGCGCCCCATCGCCTCGAACAACACCTTCAGCTCGGTCTGCGAGGCGGCGTCGCGCAGCCGCAGGTGATGCACGCTCTGCGGCAGGGTCAGGCCGGTGAACGGCGGGATCAGCAGCACCTGGCCGAAGCCGTTGCGCATCATCTCCAGCGTCATCAGCTGGCGGGCCGGGATGAACAGCGCGTTATGGGTGCCGATGCCGCACCGGGCGCCGTCGGCCAGCGCCACGCCCTGTCCCTTGGTGATCCAGATCAGCAGGTGTTCGGCCCGGTCATGCGCCAGCTCCAGCTGCCAGGCGCCGGCCTGGGTCAGTTGTGCAAGCGTGACCAGCCGAATGTCGGCCGTCTGGGCGGGGTCATAGGCCATCGGGACGAAAAGGAAGTCCGTTCAATACGATATGACAACAATTTACAGCATATCTGACCTATTCCGACAAGCCAGAGACTGGCCAGAGACTGGCCAGAGACCGGATGGCCCGGGCCGGGCCGCGCGGGAACCGGCCGGCGGCAGGGCGCGCGGCGGCTCAGCCCTGCGGCCGCAGCCGGTGCCAGTGGCGCATCTTCGACCGGAACCAGGTGCGCTGCCGCTTGGCGAACTGCCGGGTCGAGATCGTGGCGCGCGCCCGCGCTTCGTCCAGGCCGATCCGGCCGTCGATATAGGCCATCAGCTCGGGCACCCCGATCGCCTTGCACGAGGGCAGCGCCGGGTCGTAGCGGTCGCGCATCGCCTCGACCTCCTCCAGCGCGCCCTGGTCCAGCATCTGGTCGAAGCGGCGGCGGATGCGATCCTCCAGCCAGTCCTTGTCGACGTCGAAGACCAGCGGCACCGCCTCTGCCAGCGGCAGCAGCGGCGGCGGCGTGTCGGCCTGCCAGTCGGCCAGCGGCCGGCCGGTGGCGCGCTGCACCTCCCAGGCGCGCTGCACCCGGGCGCGGTTCTGCCGGTCGAGCCCGGCGGCGGTGGCGGGATCGAGATCGGCCAGCAGGGTCTCCAGCGGGATCAGATCGGCCTCGGCGCGCAGCTCGGGCGGGGTGGCGGGGATCTCGGCCAGCCCCTCGGTGAGCGCGGTGAAATAGAGCCCGGTGCCGCCGGTGATGATCGGCCGGGCGCCCCCGCGCAGCAGCGGCGCCACCTCGCGCAGCCAATGGCCGGTGGAATAGCTCGCATCCCAGGCGACGTGACCATAGAGCCGGTGCGGCGCCAGCGCCTCCTCCTCCGGGCTGGGGCGGGCGGTGATCACGCGCCAGCAGTCATAGACCTGGCTGGCGTCGGCATTGACGATCACGCCGCCCCGGCTCCGGGCGATCTCCAGCGCCAGCGCCGACTTGCCGCTGGCGGTGGGGCCGGCGATAAGTATCGGTTTGTCATGGGGAATTTCAGGTAGGTCGCTGGGCCGCTGCATGTTCATCTGTCCGAAAAGGTCAAACCCCGGGCCTCCCCGGACGTTGTCGCATTGAACCCGGCGGCGATTTCCGACATTTTGGCGCGAAAATAACCCCGTGCCAGAGCGGAGCGCAACATGACCTCTTCCCACCCCTCCGAAACCCCGACAGAAACCCCGGCGCCGGCGACCTCATATAAACGTGTGATGCTGAAGATATCGGGCGAGGCCCTGATGGGCGATCAGGGCTTCGGCCTGCATCCGCCCACCGTCGAGCGCGTCGCCCGCGAGGTCAAGGCGGTGCACGACATGGGAGTGGAGATCTGCATGGTGATCGGCGGCGGCAATATCTTCCGCGGCCTGTCCGGCAGCGCCCAGGGGATGGAGCGGACCACCGCCGATTACATGGGGATGCTGGCCACGGTGATGAACGCCCTGGCGATGCAGAGCGCGCTTGAGGGGCTGGGCGTCTTCACCCGGGTGATCAGCGCCATCCGCATGGACGAGGTCTGCGAGCCCTATATCCGCCGCCGCGCCGTGCGCCACCTTGAGAAGAAGCGGGTCTGCATCTTTGCCGCCGGCACCGGCAACCCCTATTTCACCACCGACACCGCCGGCGCGCTGCGCGCCAACGAGATGGCCTGCGAGGCGATCTTCAAGGGCACCAAGGTGGATGGCGTCTATGACAAGGACCCGGTGAAATTCCCCGATGCCAAGCGCTATGACACCGTCAGCTATGACGAGGCGCTGGCCAAGCGGCTGGGGGTGATGGATGCCGCCGCCATCGCGCTGGCACGCGACAACAACCTGCCGATCATCGTGTTTTCGCTGGACGAGCCGGGCGGCTTCCGCGGTGTGCTGGCCGGCGAGGGCACCTATACAAAGGTCTATGGCTGAGGCTATAGACCCCGCAAACGACATTCCGAACCGGGGGAGTGGGCACATATGTCCGATGATTTCATACTCGACACCGACGACCTGAAACGCCGCATGGAAGGCGCCATGACCAACCTGCGGACCGAATTCGCCTCGCTGCGCACCGGGCGCGGCTCGGCCTCGATGCTGGAGCCGGTGATGGTGGATGCCTACGGCTCGCTGACACCGATCAACCAGGTCGGCACCGTCAACGTGCCCGAGCCGCGGATGGTCACCATCAACGTCTGGGACAAGGGCCTGGTCGGCAAGGTGGAGAAGGCGATCCGCGAGAGCGGGCTGGGCATCAACCCGCAGCTGAACGGCACCATCATCATGCTGCCGATCCCCGAGCTGAACGAGGAGCGCCGGCGCGAGCTGTCCAAGGTGGCCGGCCAGTACGCCGAACACGCCCGCGTCTCGATTCGCAACGTGCGCCGCGACGGCATGGACCAGATCAAGAAGGCCAAGGCCGACGGCATCTCCGAGGACGACCAGAAGTTCTGGGAATCCGAGGTGCAGGATCTGACCAACAAGATGATCGCGGCGGTGGACGAGGCGCTGGACGTCAAGCAAGCCGAGATCATGCAGGTTTGACCCGGATCATGCCGCGCGATCCCGAAGCCGGTCCGAATACGGGTGCCGCGATGCCGTCGGTGGCGCGCGGCCCCCGTCATGTCGCCATCATCATGGACGGCAACGGCCGCTGGGCGCAGGCGCGCGGGCGGCCGCGGCTGTTCGGCCATCACGCCGGCGCCAAGCGGGTCCGCGAGATCGTCGAGGCCTGCCCGGCCCTGGGGATCAAGTATCTGACGATTTTCGCTTTTTCGACCGAGAACTGGAAACGCACCCAGACCGAGGTGGCCGGGCTGATGAGCCTGTTCCGCCGCTACATCTCGAAGGAGATGCAGGCGCTGGCGGCCAAGAACGTCCGGGTGCGCTTCATCGGCGACCGGGTGCGGCTGGATGCCAAGCTGATCGCGCTGATGGACCAGCTTGAGCTTGAGACCGAGGGCAACGACGGCACCCATCTGACCATCGCGCTGAACTACGGCGGCCGCGACGAGGTGGCCCGCGCCACCAAGCGGCTGGCGCAGGACGTCGCCGACGGCAAGCTGAGGCCCGAGGACGTCGACGAGGAGACGCTG
>JBFXGQ010000530.1:0-3478 GCA_050177915.1 Pseudodonghicola sp.
ATATCGACGTGCTCGACATGTTCCTGGACGATCCGGAAACCCAGTCGATCATCATGATCGGTGAAATCGGCGGCTCCGCGGAAGAAGAGGCCGCTGAATTCCTCGCCGACCAGAAGAAGAAGGGCCGCTGGAAGCCGGTCGCCGGCTTCATCGCTGGCCGCACCGCCCCTCCGGGCCGCCGCATGGGCCACGCGGGTGCCATCGTCGCCGGCGGCAAGGGCGGCGCCGAGGACAAGATCGAGGCGATGAAATCGGCCGGCATCGTGGTGGCGGACAGCCCCGCGGGCCTGGGCGAAGCCGTGCTGAAGGCGATCGGCTGAGCCGAATGAACAAGGGCGCCGGGCGGCGATGTGCCGCCCGGCCCCGGTGATGCATGGCGCCGACCCGACGAGCGGGCGGCGCGATCCGCGGGAGACCTGGCAGATGCCAGACCAGATGTCGCAGGAGCGCGCAATCGTCCGGCGCGGCGCGGACGCCGCGGGCCGCCCCATGCGCCTTTCGGAGGTGTCGGCATGACCGAAGCGCTCCACTGGCCGCTCTGCACCACCTCCCTGAACCGGATCGACACCCTGTCGGCCCGCATCGCGCTGGCGCTGTGCCGGCGACAGCGTCTGGCCGGCGATCCGCTGTACCGGTTCGTCCGCCACCATGTGCCGATGATGCCGGCCGACCTGCCCTTTATTCCTCATGACGGCCCCCTCTCCGACCGTGGGCCCGATCTGACCGCCCTGCCCGCCGGGCTGAAGGCCGACCGCGGCGCACCGGCGCTGATGAACCGGGCCGATTTCCCGCACAAGACCCCTGCCCACCTGCGCCGCCGCGCCGCGCCCTCTGGCTGGCGCCGGCTGCGGAGCGAGACGCCGAAGGGCGGGCTGACCCGCCGCCGGAGCGTTCCGCAGCTGCGCGGCCTCCTGGCTGCCGGCGATCTTCTTTCTCGACCGTTCGGATCTGGAGCGCTGGTGTCAAACCCGGCAACGCCGGGTTCCGGGCTTGGTTCCGGTTCCGGGACCATGACCATGCCGAAACCGCTCATCATCCTCCGCGCGCAAACCTCCTGAGGTAGCAACATGACAGACCAATCCCCCAACGATTTTTTCCATGCTTCCAGCTTCATGCAGGGGCAGAACGCGGAATATCTGGATCAGCTCTACGCCCAATTCGCCAATGATCCGACGGCGGTCGACGCCGCCTGGGCCGAGTTCTTCCGCCAGCTTGGCGACAGCGAACTGGATGTGAAGGCCGAGGCGCGCGGCCCCTCCTGGGCGCGCCGCGACTGGCCGCCGGTGCCCAACGACGATCTGACCAGCGCGCTGACCGGGGAATGGCCGCAGGTCGAAGCCAAGGCTGCCGGCGAGAAGATCAGCAAGAAGGCGCAGGAGAAGGGCGTCGAGGTCAGCGACGAGCAGGTCAAGCGCGCGGTGCTGGATTCGATCCGCGCCCTGATGCTGATCCGCGCCTATCGCATCCGCGGCCATCTGGTCGCCGATCTGGACCCGCTGGGCATGCGCTCGAACGAACCGCACCCCGAGCTGGACCCCAAGACCTACGGCTTCACCGACGCCGACATGGACAGGCCGATCTTCATCGACAACGTGCTGGGGCTGCAGCTGGCCTCGATGCGGCAGATCGTCGAGATCGTGAAACGCACCTACTGCGGCACCTTCGCGCTGCAGTACATGCATATCTCCAACCCCGAGGAAGCCGCCTGGCTGAAGGAGCGGATCGAGGGTCTGGGCAAGGAGATCCAGTTCACCCGCGAGGGCCGCAAGGCGATCCTGAACAAGATGGTCGAGGCCGAGGGCTTCGAGAAGTTCCTGCATGTCAAATACATGGGGACCAAGCGGTTCGGCCTTGACGGCGGCGAGGCGCTGATCCCGGCGATGGAACAGATCATCAAGCGCGGCGGCGCGCTGGGTGTGAAGGAGATCGTCATCGGCATGCCGCACCGCGGCCGCCTGAACGTGCTGGCCAACGTGATGGCCAAGCCCTATCGCGCCATCTTCAACGAATTCCAGGGCGGCAGCTTCAAGCCCGAGGATGTCGACGGCTCGGGCGACGTGAAATACCACCTCGGCGCCTCCTCGGACCGCGAGTTCGACGGCAACAAGGTGCACCTCAGCCTGACCGCCAACCCCTCGCACCTCGAGGCGGTGAACCCGGTGGTGCTGGGCAAGGTCCGCGCCAAGCAGGACCAGCTGAACGACAAGGAAAACCGCACCGCGGTGCTGCCGGTGCTGCTGCACGGCGACGCCGCCTTTGCCGGCCAGGGCGTGGTGGCGGAATGCTTCGGCCTGTCGGGCCTGCGCGGCCACCGCACCGGTGGCACCATGCATATCGTGGTGAACAACCAGATCGGCTTCACCACCGCGCCGCACTTCTCGCGCTCCTCGCCCTATCCGACCGATATCGCGCTGATGGTCGAGGCGCCGATCTTCCACGTGAATGGCGACGATCCGGAGGCCGTGGTGCACGCCGCCAAGGTGGCGACCGAGTTCCGCCAGAAGTTCCACAAGGACGTGGTCATCGACATCTTCTGCTATCGCCGCTTCGGTCACAACGAAGGCGACGAGCCGATGTTCACCAACCCGGTGATGTACAACAAGATCAAGACCCACAAGACCACGCTCAGCCTCTATACCGAGACGCTGGTCAAGGACGGCCTGATCCCCGAGGGCGAGATCGAGGACATGAAGGCCGCCTTCCAGGCGCATCTGAACGAAGAGTTCGAGGCCGGCAAGGACTACAAGCCCAACAAGGCCGACTGGCTGGACGGGCGCTGGTCGCACCTGAACCGCGAGGGCGAGGAATACGTGCGCGGCGAAACCGCGATCTCGCCGGAAACGCTGGAAGAGGTTGGCCGCGGCCTGACCGGCGTCCCCGAGGGCTTCGCGCTGCACCGCACCGTCGGCCGTCTGCTTGAGGCCAAGAAGGAGATGTTCGGCAAGGGCGAGGGCTTCGACTGGGCCACGGCCGAGGCGGTGGCCTTCGGCTCGCTGCTGACCGAAGGCTACCCGGTGCGTCTGGCCGGTCAGGATTCCACCCGCGGCACCTTCAGCCAGCGGCATTCCGGCCTGATCAACCAGGACACCGAGGAACGCTATTACCCGCTGAACCACATCCGCGCCGGTCAGGCGCAATACGAGGTCATCGACTCGATGCTCTCGGAATATGCGGTGCTGGGCTTCGAATACGGCTATTCGCTGGCCGAACCCAACGCGCTGACCCTGTGGGAGGCGCAGTTCGGCGACTTCGCCAACGGCGCGCAGATCATGTTCGACCAGTTCATCAGCTCGGGCGAAAGCAAATGGCTGCGGATGTCTGGCCTGGTCTGCCTGCTGCCGCACGGCTTCGAGGGCCAGGGGCCCGAGCACAGCTCGGCCCGGCTTGAGCGCTATCTGCAGATGTGCGGCCAGGACAACTGGATCGTCGCCAACTGCTCGACCCCGGCGAACTACTTCCACATCCTGCGCCGGCAGCT
>JBFXGQ010000531.1:0-3468 GCA_050177915.1 Pseudodonghicola sp.
GGGCTGGAAACCGCGCTGCTGCTGGCGGCGCAGGGGTTCCTCCGCGGGCTGCTCTCCGCCGCCGTCCGGCTGGGCAAGGCCGGCGCGCTGGAGGTGCAGCGCATCCTCAGCCGTCTCGCCCCCGATCTGCTGCGCCTCGCCGCGCCGCCGCCGTCTGGGGCGCGACCCTGCGGTTTCAGCCCGCTCGCCGACATCGCCCAGATGCGCCCGCATGACGGCCGCCTTTTCGTCAACTGACCCCGGAGCCCGCCGATGCACCTGACGCCCACCGAACTGGAACGCCTGACCATCTTCTCCGCCGCAGAACTGGCGCGCCGCTACCTGTCGCACGGCGTGCGGCTGAGCTATCCCGAGGCGGTCGCCTTCCTCGCCGACGAGCTGCTGCTGGCCGCCCGCAAGGGGATGGAGCATCCCGATCTGGTGGCACTGGCGGGACAGTTGCTGAGTGCCGATCAGGTGGAACCGGGGGTGGCCAGCCTGCTCAAGACCTTCTCGGTCGAGGTGATGATGGATCAGGGTACCAAGCTGGTCACCGTCTTCGACCCGATCCCGCCCGGCACCTACGATCCCGTGCCTGGCGAGGTGATCCCGATGGAGGGCGAGATCGAGCTGAACGCCGGCCGCGACGCAATCGAGATCGAGGTGCTGAACACCGGCGACCGCGCCATCCAGGTCCGCAGCCGCGCGCATTTCTTCGAAGTGAACCGCGCGCTCAGCTTCGACCGCCGCGCCGCCTTCGGCCGCCGGCTCGACCGCCCCTCGGGCGGCGGCGAACGCTTCGACCCCGGCGTGTCCAAGCGGGTCGTGCTGGTGCCCTTCGGCGGCAACCAGCGGGTGCATGGCTTTGCCGGTCTGACCGAGGGGCCGGTGGCGGACAGCGAAGCGGCCGCGATGGCGCGGGCCGAGGCGAAAGGATACCTGAAATGAAGATGTCCCGCGCGCAATACGCCGCCCATTACGGCCCCACCACCGGCGATCTGGTGCGGCTTGGCGATACCTCGCTGCTGGCCGAGATCGAGCATGACTATACCCATTACGGCGACGAGCTGACCACCGGCGCCGGCAAGGCGATGCGCGATGGCGAGGGGTTCTGCACCAGTGGCACCGACGCCAACGGCGCGCTCGACATGGTGATCCAGAACGCGGTGATCATCGAACCCGGCCTGGGCGTCGTGAAGGGCGATATCGGCATCCGCCGCGGCCGCATCGTCGGCATCGGCAAGGCGGGCAATCCGGATATCATGGACGGGGTGGACGCGAACCTCGTGACCGGGCCCAACACCACCGTGGTGCATGGCGATCACCATTTCGTCACCGCCGGCACCATCGAGGCGCACGCGCATTTCCTGTCGCCGCAGCAGGCGTATCATGCGCTGGCGGGCGGCACGACGACGATGATCGGAATGTCGCCGGGGCCCAATTTCGACGTCAGCTGTTCGGGCCCCGAGACGCTGGGCCGGCTGATCCTCGCCGCCGACGAATACCCGCTGAACTTCGGCTTTCTCGGCCGCGGTAACTCCAACCCCGAGGCGGTGGCGGAATCGGTGGCGGGCGGCGCGCTGGGGGTGAAGATCCACGAGGATTTCGGCGCCTCGCCGGCGGTGCTCGACGGCTCGCTGATTGCCGCCGACCGGGCCGATTTCTCGGTCCATCTGCACACCGACACGATCAACGAATTCGGCTTCTACGAGGATACGATGGAGGCCATCGCAGGCCGCACCATCCACATGTACCACACCGAGGGCGCCGGCGGCGGCCATGCCCCCGACCTGCTGGCTGTGAACGGGCACGCCAATGTGCTGCCCTCCTCGACCAACCCCACCAACCCCTTCACCCCCGCGGCGCTGGAGGAAGGGGTGCCGATGACCATGCTGGCTCATATGATGAGCTTCGATCTGATCGAGGACGTGGCCTTTGCCGAGGCGCGGATCCGGCCGCAGTCGATGGCGGCCGAGGATCTGCTGCACGACATGGGCGCGATTTCGATCTTCGCCACCGACACGCAAGGGATGGGCCGGCTGGCCGAGAATGTCGCCAAATGCTGGCAGTTGGCCAGCGTGATGAAGGATCGCGTCGGCCGGCTGGCGGAAGAGACCACGGCGCGCGCCGACAACCAGCGCATCCTGCGCTATCAGGCCAAGCTCACCAACAACCCCGCCATCGCCGCCGGGATCGCCGATCATGTGGGCGCCATCGCGCCGGGGCTGATGGCCGATCTGGTGATCTGGCCCTTCGCCTTCTTCGGCGCCAAGCCGGCGCTGGTGATCAAGGGCGGCACCATCGTCTGGGCCTCGATGGGCGACGGCAACGGCAGCTTCGTGGGCTCGCAACCGATGGTGCACCGGCCGATGTGGGGCGCCTTGGGCAGCGCCAAGCACCGGCTGGGGGTGACCTTCGTCAGCAAGCTGGCGATCGAGGCGGGGACGTTCGAGCGGCTGAAACCGCAGAAGGCCTTCGTGCCGATCGCCTCGGTGCGCAGCCTCGGCAAGGCCGACATGCTGCGCAACGCCGCCCTGCCCCATATCACCGTCGATCCGCAGAGCTTCGATGTCGCAGCCGACGGCAGGCCGCTGACCTGCGAGCCCGCGACCACGGTGCCGCTGAACCGAAAGTACTTCCTGCGATGACGGCGGCGCGGATCGGCATCGGCGGGCCGGTGGGCTCGGGCAAGACCGCGCTGATCGAGCGGTTGCTGGCGGAATTCGCCAAGGCCGGCACCGAGGTGGCGGTGATCACCAACGATCTGGTCACCGACGAGGATGCCGAGCGGCTGCGCCGCGGCGGCCAGCTGCCGCCCGAACGCATCCTCGCCGTTCAGGCCGGCGCCTGCCCCCATACGGTGATCCGCGAGGACCCGACGCTGAACATGGCCGCCGCCGACCGGCTGGAGGCGCAATTCCCCGGGCTGGAGCTGATCGTGATCGAGAGCGGCGGCGACAACCTCGCCTCGACCTTCTCGCTCGATCTGGTGGACTGGTGGATGTTCGTGATCGACGTGGCCGGCGGCGACGACATCCCGCGCAAGCGCGGCCCCGGCGTGCTGCAGAGCGATCTGCTGGTGGTCAACAAATCCGACATCGCGCCGTATGTGGGCGTCGATTTCGACGCCATGATGGCCGAGGCCTGCGCGGTGCGCCATGGCCGGCCGGTGCTGGCCACCAGCTGCCGGCAGGGCAGCGGCATCGCCGAGGTGGTGGCGCATCTGCGCCGCGAGGTGCTGTTTTCATGAACGGCGGCGCGCCGGTCCCGCCGGCGGCGGCCGAGGCGCCGCCGCAGCTGAGCCTCGAGATCGGCATCGACGCCAGCGGCCGCAGCCGCATCGCCCGGCGCCGGGTCAGCTGGCCCTGGTCGCTGCCGCGCGGCTATCACCTGCATGGCGCCCAGGGGCCGCTGACGGTGCTGCCGCAGGCCGCCGGCGCCGGGCTGTTGCCGGGCGATGTCTGGCGCCATGAGATCCGGGTGGACCGC
>JBFXGQ010000532.1:0-3451 GCA_050177915.1 Pseudodonghicola sp.
GAAGGTCGCGTCCTGCGCGACGAGAACGGCTACCGGGTCATGGACACGGAATGGCACCGCATCACCTGCTTCAACGGTCTCGGCAAGACGGTCGCGGAGCATTGCGAAAAGGGCATGAAGGTCCTCGTCCACGGCCGCATCCACTACACCAAGTGGATCGACAGCATGGGCAACGACCGCTACGGCTGCGAGATCATCGCCGAGAAGGTCGACTTCCTGAGCCGCCAGAAGTCGGCCGAGAACGAAAACCCCGAGCTGGTCGACCGCGACGACGAGATCCCGTTCTGAAGAGAACGGGGTCTCCCCCTCGGGCCCGGCGGGGAAACCCGCCGGGTTCGGGCGATCTCGGCTATAAGCCGACCATCATCATGCTCGGTCTCGCGCGCCCGAGACCGGGCATTCGTTCATGCCGCAGTATGCCGCGGCTCACTGTGTGATGGGAGCCTCTGGCTGAGAGCCTCGCCTCCGCTTCTCCATCCGGAGCCTCGGATTGTCGCAGGACAAGTCGGTCCGAGGAGGGGTGACGTTCGACCCTTGGCCAGTCTGGACAACGGAACCCCCTACGCCCTCGGCGCGAACAGGATGACGGCGGCACCGGCGAGGCAGATTGCGACGCCGGTCATGTCCCAAGTGTCCGGGCGTTGCTTCTCCACTGCCCAAAGCCAGACGAACGACGCGGCAATGTACACGCCACCGTAGGCCGCATAAGCGCGCCCTGCGAAATCGGAGGGGGCCAGGGTCAGGAGCCAAGCGAAAACGGCGAGGCTGAGGAGGCCCGGGACCAGCCAAAGCGGGCTCGCCCCTTGCCGCATCCAGGCCCAGACGGCAAAGCAGCCCGCAATCTCGGCCAAAGCGGCACCGATGTAGATGGCGAGTGTGCCCGGCGCTGTCATGACTGCACCTCGCTTTCCGGATGGCGGTGATCAGTTGCGCAAAGGGAATGGTCGCTCAAAACCTCGATCACCCGGCAATCGGCAATGCTCCCGCCCGCACATTGCACGACCATGCGTTCCAGTTCGGTCTTGAGGGCGGTCAGGCGCGCGAGCCGGCTTTCGACCTCGGCCAGTTGCGCCTTGGCGATGGCATCGGCGGCGGCGCAGGATTGGTCAGGTCTGTCGGACAGGCTGAGCAGGTCGCGGATCGCCTCCAGCGTGAAACCCAGATCGCGGGCGTGGCGGATGAATGCCAGCCGTTCCTGCGCCTTGCGGCCGTAGAGCCGCTGGTTGCCCGCGCTGCGTTCCGCCTCGGGCAAGAGGCCGATCTGCTCGTAGTAGCGGATCGTCGGAACCTTCACCCCCGCGGCCTCGCCCAGTTTTCCGATGGTCAGCATCAGATTCCCCTTGAAGCTATAGTTGCTAGAGACATTAGGTTCCTGATTCGATGAAAGCAACTGCCCGCACTGCGGCAGGAGGAATGACGATGTCGGAAGCTGCACGCGAAACGTCCTGCGACTGGACTGTGACGGGCATGGACTGCGGATCCTGCGCGACCAAAATCAAGGATGCGGTGGCTCGCCTGCCGGGGGTGAGCGGCGTCGAGGTCGGGATCATGACGGAACGCCTGCGGCTGACGCTGGATGAGGCGCAGACCGGGCTGGACAAGATCGAAAAGACCGTCCGGGCACTTGGCTACCAGATTGCGCCGCGCGCTGCCGGTGCGAAGAAGGATTTTGTGCTGCCTGATGCCCACGATGGGCATGACGATGACCATGCGACACATGAGGGCCACGATCACGCCGGGCACGACCACGGCCCCAAGGTCACCAGCGCAAAGCGCGATGACAGTGGCCACGGCAGCCCCGGCCATGTCCATGATGACCCCGCTGACCGGGGCAAGCGCTGGTATCAGACGGCCAAGGGCAAGCTGGTCATCTTCACCGCGTTGTTGCTCGGTGCCGCCTGGGTTATCGAGTATCTTGCACCCGAGATCGGCAAATGGGCCTTCGTCGCTGCTTGTCTGATCGGGGTAGCCCCAGTAGCGCAACGCGCCTTTGCAGCGTTGCGGATGGGTCAGCCCTTCACCATCGAAAGCCTGATGACGATTGCAGCCGTCGGGGCCTTGTTTATCGACGCAGCCGAAGAGGCGGCGTTGGTCGTCTTCCTGTTCGCCGTGGGCGAGGTTTTGGAAGGCGTGGCCGCAGGCAAGGCGCGCGACGGCATCAGGGCCTTGGCGAACCTTGTCCCGAAGACCGCGCAACTGGTCACCGGCGACATCACGCGCGAGGTGCCGGCCGCAAGCCTGACCATCGGCCAGACCGTGCTTGTTCGCCCCGGCGACCGGATTCCGGCCGATGGCGAGATCGTGGATGGCACCTCGGGCGTGGACGAAAGCCCGGTCACCGGCGAAAGCGTCCCCAAAACGCGCGGGCCGGGGGATGCGGTCTTTGCAGGCGCAATCAACACTGAGGCGGCGCTGCGGGTGAAGGTCACCAAAGGCGCGGAAGACAACACCATCGCGCGCATCATCCGGCTGGTCGAAGAGGCCGAAGAGGCCCGCGCGCCGACCGAACGCTTCATCGACCGCTTCAGCCGCTGGTATATGCCCGCCATCGTCGCGGTTGCCGCGCTGGTGATCGTGGTGCCGCCGCTGGCATTTGGTCAGCCTTGGGACACGTGGATTTACCGGGGGCTTGCGCTTCTCTTGATCGGGTGCCCCTGCGCGCTGGTCATCTCAGTCCCCGCCTCCATCGCCTCTGCCATGTCCACCGGCGCGCGGCGCGGGCTCTTGATGAAGGGTGGTGCGGTGATCGAAGCCGCAGCGAAGGTCGATGTCGTGACCTTCGACAAGACCGGAACGCTGACGCATGGCCGCCCGCAGGTGACGGATGTGGTGCCGTTCGGGTCAACGACCGAGGCCGAGCTTCTTGCCGTTGCTGCGGGCGTAGAAACAGGGTCGAGCCACCCGCTGGCGATTGCGATCCTGAACAAGGCCAAGGATGCGGGCGTTTCCGCGCTGCTCTCGCAAGACGCCAAGGCGCTGATGGGCAAGGGCGTTGTTGCAACCGTGGGCGGCGCTGCGGCCTATGTGTCCTCGCCCCGTTATGCGATGGAGCATGGCGGGCTCGATGGCTTCGGTCTTCGGCAGGCCACGATTTTTGAGGAGGACGGCAAGACCGCCGTCGCCGTGTTCCGCGAAAAGACCCCGCTTGGCCTGATCGCCATGCGGGACGAGCCGCGCGCGGATGCCAAGGACGCGGTGCGCCAGTTGACGGCGATGGGGGTGACTTCGGTGATCCTGACCGGGGACAACCCGCGCACGGCCGCCGCCATCGCCGGAAGCCTCGGGCTGAAGTTCGAAGCCGACATGATGCCCGAGGACAAGCTTGCCTACATCCGCGAGATCGGCACCCAAGGCGGCGTAATGATGATCGGCGACGGTATCAACGACGCCCCCGCGCTGAAACAGGCGAGTGTCGGCGTGGCGATGGGATCGGGCACCGACGTGGCGCTGG
>JBFXGQ010000533.1:0-3442 GCA_050177915.1 Pseudodonghicola sp.
CGCAAAAAGGCAACCGCCGGGGCTTGGCCGTCGCGCCGCGCCGGGGCAGAGTGCGGCGGTGTTGAGCCGAGGGAGAGAAAGCAGCATGACGCAACCGCCGGTCAAAGGCCACGACGGCCCCTATCCCGCACCTGTCGAAGTGCAGAACCGCCGGGTTCTGCCGGAGTGGATCGACTTCAACGGGCATATGAACGTGGGCTATTACGGCATCGCCTTCGACCAGGCCGCCGATGTGCTGTTCTCGGATCATCTGGGGGTGGACGGCGACTATGTGGCGCGGTCCGGGCAGGGCTGCTTCGTGCTGCAGGAGCACACCCATTTCCTCAACGAGCTGCGCGAGGGCGAGGCCTTCAGCGTGCGGTTCCGCCTGATCGACCATGATCACAAGCGCATGCATTTCTTCGGCGAGATGCTGCGCGCCGCGGATGGCGTGCTTTGCGCCACGCAGGAGCAGGTGTCGATGAACGTCGATCATACCACCCGCCGCGCCGCCGATCTGCCCGACTGGCTGCAGCGCCGGCTGGCGCAGATGAAGGCCGATCATGCCGGACTGGAGCACCCGGCGCAGCTGGGCGCGCCGCTCGGGCTGCGGCGGTAGGAGGCGTCGGCCGGCGTCGGTGCCGGCCGCGGCCGTGGGATTGAGGGGCCAGCCCCTCAAGCTCCCCGGGATATTTGCAGCCAGAAAAAGGCCAGTGGGTGGCTTGGCCGGTGGGGGCGGCTCAGTCGAAGGGGGCGATCTGCTCGGCCGAGAGGGAATAGCCGATCTCGGCCAGCTGGGTGCCGGTGGCGGCGGCGCCGAACAGGCCGGTGACGATCACCGGGGCGAACAGGCCGGCGACCTGAAAGGGCGTCTCGGTGGTGACGAAGATCAGCTGGTTCGGCGGCGGCGGCGGCACATGGATGCAGGCACCGACGTAGGGCACCAGGATGAAGCTGGTGACGCCGTCGCCGTCGTAATCCAGCGGCACCACATAGCCCGGAATGCGCACCAGCCGGCCGTTGTAGGCGGTGGTGACGGCAACGCCGGTGTCCTGGTCCACCGGGGCGGAGGCATCGCCGTGCTGCACCACGCCGAGGGCGCGCAGCCGCGCCATCGCGGTGCCGCCGCCCTGCGGGATCAGGTCGGCCCAGTCGAGGTCGACGACCTCCTCCGCCGCCTGCGCGGCGGCGCGCGGGGCCAGCGCCGGGGCGGCGAGCAGGGTCAGCGCCCTGCGGCGGGTGAGGGGACGGGTCATCGGGTGTCTCACTGGCTGGGCGTTGCGGCGCCGGCCTCCTGCGCCAGCGCCAGATATTGGGTGACCGGGATCACCTCCAGCGCCGAGGTCAGGCGCTTGTCGCGCAGAAGCGCCTGCAGCGGTGCGATTTGCGACCAGTCGTAGCGGCTGCCGAACTGGCGCGCCACCGCGCCGGCCAGCGCCGGATGGGTGTCGAGCGCGTGCGCGACATCGGCGCCGATCCGCGCCCGCAGCGCCGGCGCGCCGCTCTGGCTGTGGATCGCCAGCGCCTCGACCAGCATCTCCGCCGCGTCCGGGGCGGGCGCGGGCGCGGCCGTCAGCAGGGCGGCGATGCGGGCGGCGCCCTCGGCCCCCTGTCCTTCGATCAGCGCGGTGGCATAGGCGCCGAGGATACGGCTGCCGGGGGTGGAAAGTTCGCGGGCCAGGCCCTCCTCCAGCACCGCGCCGGCCTGCGGGTCCGGCGACAGGCCGATCAGCAGCACCCGGATCGGGTCGAGGTCGAGCGGCTGGGTGCCGTCCTCGACCGGCGCCTCGGGCCCGCGGCCCAGTTCGGCGGCGAGCGTCGGCGCCGAGGGGCGCAGGGCAAGGCCGCGCAGCACCTCATAGGGCAGCAGGTCGAGCTCGGTCAGCGCCAGCCGGTGCAGGCCCGGGTTCGGGTGGTCCAGCAGATCGGCGAAGATCTGGGCGCGCTCCGCCTCGCCGCCCATCTGCCAGTCTTCCAGCCGCGGGGCGATGCGTTCGATCACCGCGCGATAGTCGGGGTCGAGATAGGCCAGCCGCAGCCAGGGGCCGTAATCGCCGTCGCGGGCGAAGAGCACGCTGTCCTCGGGGTGCGCCGCCAGCCGCGCCGCGGTCTCGGCATCCACCGGCAGCTCGATCCCCACATCGCCGGCGGCGCCGCTGAGGGCCGCCACAGCCACGAACCGGGCGGGATCGGCGGGGTCGGGGCGGGCGAAGACGATCTGTGCGCTGCCCAGCATCCGGTCCACCACGGTGTCGGCGGGGGCGTAGTTGTGAAAGGCGCAGGCCAGCGCGGCCCCCGGCGCCAGCAGGCGCAGGGCGATCAGGGCGGCGGCGAGGGGCAGGCGCGGCATCATAGCCGGACCATCATGCCATCGGCGAGCGACAGGCGATAGGCCCGGATCGCCGGCAGCAGGCTGACCAGCGCGGCGGCCAGCAGAACCCCGCCGATCACCGCCAGCTCGGTCAGCCCCGGTGCCTGCGCCGGCAGCGAGAGGCCGAAGCGCGCGTCCAGCACCGGCCGCAGCAGCGCCATGCCGCCCTGCACCAGCGCGATGCCCGCCAGCGCGCCGGCGCCGGCCATCATCACCGCCTCGGCCATCAGCAGCCCGGCGATGGTCCAGGGGCCGGCGCCCATGGCGCGCAGGATCGCCATCTCGCGCCGCCGCTCGCTCAGCCCGGCGAGGATCATCGCCGCCATGCCCAGCAGCGCGGTGACCACCACCATGCCGGCCACCGCGATCAGGGCGGTCTCCGCCACGCCGACGATCTGCCACAGCTCCTGCAGGGCGAGGCCGGGGAGAACGGCCATCAAGGGCTCTTCCGGGTAGGTGTTGATCGCCCGTTGCAGGCCGAAGATCTGCAGCCGCGACTTCACCCCGATCAGCGCCGCGGTGATCGCCTGCGGCGTCAGCTGCATCTGCCGCAGCTGATCCGCCGGTGTCGCAGCGCCGGGTTTACGGGCGCCCGATTGCCAGTCGACATGGATCGCCTCGATCGCCGCGAGGCTGACGATCACCGTGCGGTCCACCGGCGTGCCGGTCTTTGCCAGAATGCCCTTGATGCGGAACGGCGTATCCTCATGCCGGCTGAAGGAGGCAAGCCCATGCGCCACCACGATCGGATCGCCCGGTCGATAGCCCAGTTGCGCCGCCACATCGGCGCCGATCACCGCATCGAAGAGATCGCCCATCGGCCCGCCGGCGGCAAAGCGCAGATCGCGGCCGCCGCGGTACTTGTAGCGGGTGAAATAGTCGTTGGTGGTGCCCATCACCCGGAATTGCCGGTGGCTGTCGCCCAGCGAGATCGGCACCGCCCAGTCGACCTCCGGCCGCTGGGCGATGTCCTGAAAGCTCTGCCAGGTGATGTTGTTGGTGGCGGTGCCGATGCGGAACACCGAATAGAGCAGCAGCTGCACCGGCCCGGTGCGCGCCCCCACGATCAGGTCGGTGAGATCGGAAGAGCAC
>JBFXGQ010000534.1:0-3437 GCA_050177915.1 Pseudodonghicola sp.
CGGTCAGGCTTTCGCCCAGCACGCCAGGAAAGGCAGTGGGGAAGAGGGTGATCACCCGCGCCTTCCACACCCCGTGCAGGTCGGGCGTGTTGGTCATCAGCTCGCGCGGTTGCGCCGAGGGGCGGATGCTCTTGCGGCCCAGCGATCGGCCGGGGCTCTGGGGCGTGTCAGTCACGGGTCGTCTCCTGCGCGGCCTTGAGGATCGCCTGTTTGGCGGCCGTGCGCGCGTCGCGGTCGGTGTAATCGCGGTTGGCGGCCAGAAGTGCAAGCAGAACCGTGTCGTCGGCGCGGGCATTGGCGCGCGGCACCGGGCTGAGCGTCGCCTGCTGGTCCGCCCCGATGCCGCAAAGCTGCAGCAACGGCCCGGCGGGGCCGAGCCGGGCGCCGGCGCAGTCCTCCAGCCAGATGCGATGGACCGGGTTCGGCTGGGCGGCGGCGATGGCATCGGCGGCCGCGGCCAGATCTGCGCCGGGGCGGGTGGCGGCAGCGAAGTCGTCCCAGTCGCGGGTCATCGAGGAGGCTTTGACATGTTCCCAATAGGCGCTGCGCAGCCAGGGCTCGGGCTGCCGCAGGCCGAGGCAGAAGCTGAGCGGGGCCTTCGGGTGCACCTCGGCCGCGATTCGCGCCATCTCGGCGGCCAGTACGGCAGCGGCGGCGTAATCCGGGATCCCCTCGCGCCCCGGCAGATGGCCGGAAAGCTCCTCGCACGAGAGGCAGAGCACCCGTTTCGGCATCTTGCCCAGATGCTCCAGCAGCGTGCGGAACCGATGGGCGAATTTGTCCAGCGTGAAGGGATCGCGCCAGGTGGAATAGCCGCGGGCGGCATGCACCAGATCGCGCATCTCGCCGCGCAGCACGATCCGCAGCTGCCGCTTCAGCGCCGGGCGGTTCTGCTTCAGCACCTGTTGCAGGGTCGAGGTGCCGGTCTTGTGAAAGCCGGGATGGATGACGATGGCGCGCGGCATCAGTCCTGCCCCGTCAGTAGCGCCTGTTTCGCGGCGTGCACCTCGGCATCGTTCAGGGCGCTGCGGTTCAGCGCCAGCAGCCCGGCGGCGCAATCGGCCGGCACGGCGGCATTGGCCGGCGGCTGCGGCATCAGCGCGGCGCGGGTGGCGTCGGGCAGCGCGCAGAGATCGAGCAGCGGGTCGAGCGGCCCCAGCGGGCGGTCGCGGCACTGCTCCAGCGCGGCGCGATGGACCGGCGCCGGCGCCATCGCATCGGCGATGCGGTCGGCGATGGCATCCAGATCGGCCGCGGCGCGGTGGCGGTCGGCGAATTCCTCGGCGCTCAGGGTCATGCGCATGGCCCGCAGGTGCTGGGCGTGGACGCTGGCAAGCCAGGCCTCGGGCGCGCGGGTGGAGAGATAGACTTCGGGCCGCGCCTGCGGGTGCAGTTCGGTCAGGGTTTCGACAACCGCCCGCATCAGCGGCGCGGCAGCGGCATAGCTTGTCACCCCGTTGCGGCCCGGCATGTGGCCCGACAGGTCCTCGCAGGAGATCACGACGGGCCTCGGATCGTCGTCGCGCCATCGCTCCATCACCTGCGCCAGCTCATAGCACAGCAGCGCCAGTTCCAGCGGCGCGCCGGTCGCGGACCAGGCCCGGGCGGCATGGCCCGCCGGCGCCAGCCGGGCGCGCGGCACGATCCGCAGGTGGGGGGCGAGGATCTGCCGGTTGCGTTCCAGCCCCTGTTGCAGCGTGGTGGTGCCGGTCTTGTGGAACCCGGCGTGCAGGATCACCCGCATGCCGGCGGCCCCTGCCGCTGGGCGCGTTCCACCGGCGCCACCAGCGGCGCCAGAACGGGAAAGCTTTCGGCGCGCACGCGCAGCAGATCGACCGGCGGCAGCGCGGCGGGCGGGGCGCTTTCTGCCAGCAGGGTTTCGACCAGTGCGGCCAGATCGGCCTGCACGCCGGCCTCGCCGCTGTCCAGAAGCAGCTCGAAGGCGAAGGGCAGGTCGGCCTTGTCGGCGATCAGCCGGTGGCGCACCGCCGGGCTGCGCAGATAGCGCAGCATGGCGCGGTCGACCGTTGGGTAGCCTTCGCCGATCTGCGCCAGCAGCGCCGGAAAGGCACGGTGGCCGCAGCGGGTCTCAAGCCGCCGCACGATGTCGTCCAGCGCCAGCTCCGGCGCGTCGGCGGGCAGCGCCCACAGCGCGCTGACCGCCTCCTGCGCCGCCGCCAGCACCTCGGCATCCTCCTCCTCGGCCTCGGGTTCGGCATCGAAGCCGTTGCCGTTCTCCATCGTCTCCAGCGCCTGGCCGAGCAGATCCAGCGTCTCGTCCTGCTGCAGCTCGTGCGGGTGGCGCAGGATCAGGAGCGCGGCGCCAAACCCGGTCAGCACCAGCGGCAGCCAGATCGGCAGCGCCAGCGGCCCGGTCAGCACGGCAAGCCCGGCGCCGGCGGCATAGACGGCCAGCACCAGAACGATCTGCGTCAGCGCCAGCACCAGAAGGTAGAGCGGCAGCGGCCGCGCGCCGCGGCCGGCGGCCCGCCCGGCCATCACCTGGGCCAGAAAGAACAGCGCCGCCAGCGCCCCCGGCACGATCCAGGGCGCTCCCATCCAGCCCGCCAGAAGCGGCCCCGCATAAAGCGGCGCAGCCATCAGGAGCGAGGCCCCGCGGCTGTATGTCGGCTGCATCAGACCAGCCCCTCGGGCGGGTCGACGATGATCCGGCCGGCGGTCAGATCGACGGTGGGCACGACGTCATGGGTGAAGGGCAGCAGCACCGCATTGGTCAGCCCCGGCCCCTTGATCTCAAGCAGGTCGCCGGCGCCGTGGTTCTGGACATCGGTGACCCGGCCCAGCACCGCGCCGCCGGCGTCCAGCACCTCGAGCCCGATCAGGTCGGTGTAGTAGAATTCGTCATCCGGCAGCGCCGGCAGCCGGTCGCGCGGGGCGAACAGGCGCAGCCCCTTCAGCGCGTCGGCCTGCTCCTTGGTCTCGATCCCGCCGAGACGGGCGGCAAAGCCGTTCTTGACCGCCCGGGTCAGCACCACCGCAAAGCTCTGGCTGCCGTCCTCGCTGGTGAGCGGGCTGTAGGCCTCGATATCCTCCGGCACCGCGCAGAAGCTTTTCAGCCGCACCTCGCCGCGCACGCCGAAGGAGCCGGCGATGGCGCCGACGCAGATCTTGTCGCCGCTCATGCTGCGGCCTCCGCAGCACGGGGGGAGGGGACGGGGGGATAGGGCTGCGGCATCGGGAGCTTCCATCGAAAAAGGGGCAGGCCAGCGTTAATCTGGCCCGCCCCCGGCTGCAATGTCCAGACCGCGCGGGTGCGCGGTGCGGCAATCGGCTTATTCTTCTGCCGGGGCCTCGGCGGCTGCGGCGGCCTTGGCGGCTTTCTCCTCAGCGCGCTGCTTGGCCTTGGCGCCGGGCTCGCCCTTCTTGAGGTTGGCGCGCTCTTTCTTGGCGATGACGCCGGCGGCTTCCAGCATGCG
>JBFXGQ010000535.1:0-3429 GCA_050177915.1 Pseudodonghicola sp.
TCAGGAACAGGGTGGAGCCGAGGATGAAGTGCACTTCGGACACGCCCACCGGGTAATGCGGCAGGATCTCGAGGAAGGTGAAGACCAGCGCGGTGGCGGCCACGGTGCGCAGGGCCAGCGAGGCCGCGCCGCCTTCGCGCAGGCTGTCGAGCGCGGTCTTGGCGGTATAGGTGGCCGCGCCGGCGGCGGTGGCATAGCTGAGGAAGATCTTGGCGCCGCTGACGAGGCCCGGTTCGATATGCATGTCGTTTACTCCCTGCCGTCTCACCCGACGGCATGTTGCAGGTTGCACCGGCGCGGGGCCGGTCTTGGGGTCGGCCAGAGGTCTGGCCGGCGACGGCAGGTCTCCTGACTTGCGGGTCGTCGCTGTCCCGGGCCTTCCCGACCTGTCTCAGGTCAGTGGCGTGTTCCTGGCACGCTCGCCGCTTACAGTTGCGGGGGCAGTCACGGATTTGGCGCCTGATGGCTACACCGCACCGTGTTCCCTTTTCATCCCTTGGCGTTTCGCGCCGCTGGGAACCGTCGTGGTCTGGCATCTCACGCCGCCGCGCGCGCTGTCAAGCATCGGGCAGGGCGAGGGGGCCATAGAGGATCAGCGCCGGCGCGCCGGGGGTATCGGCGCCGGGGGCGGTGTCGCAATGATCGGCAAGGCTGCCGACGCTGTGGCGGCCGAACCGCTGGTCGGGGGTCGAGACGCCTTCGGCCAGCAGGGCCGGGGTGTCGGGCGGCAGCCCGGCGCCGATCAGCAGCCGGGCCAGCCCGGCAAAGGTGCGCCGGCCCATATAGACCACGGTGGTGGCGCCGGGATCGGCCAGTGCCGCAAGGTTCAGGTCCTGCGGCAGCGCGCCGGCGACATCGTGGCCGGTGACGAATTGCAGCCGCCGCGCGGTCTGTCGCCGGGTCAAGGGGATGCCGGCAGCGGCGGCGGCGGCCGAGGCGGCGGTGATGCCGGGGATCACCTCATGGTCGACCCCGGCGGCGCGCAGCGCTTCCAGCTCCTCCTCCAGCCGGCCGAAGATGCCGGCGTCGCCCGACTTCAGCCGCACCACCCGGGCGCCGGTGGCGGCATACTCGACCAGCAGGCGGCTGACGTGATCCTGCCGGGGCGAGGGGCGGCCGGCGCGCTTGCCGACGCCGATCAGATCGGCGCCCTCGCGCGCGTGTTCCAGGATCGGCCCGGCCGAGAGGTCGTCGTAGAGCACCGCATCAGCGCGTCTGAGCCGGTCGACCGCCTTCAGGGTCAAAAGCTCCGGATCGCCGGGGCCGGAGGAGACGAAGCTGACGAAACCGCTCATGCCGTGGCCTCCGCGATCAGGTGAAAGAAGGTGCCGGTGGCCAGGCCCCGGCGCGATCCGGTCTCGGCCACCGCGGCGCCAGTGGCGTCGGTGACGCGGGCAAGGGGCGCGTCGGGCTGGTCGAGGATGGTGGAATAGTGGAACTCATGCCCGCGCAGGCGGGCGCCCGCGCCGTGGCCGGGCAGCGGTGCGGAGAGGTCCGCCAGACGATAGCCCAGATGCATCCGCCGCTTTTCATAAGAGGTGACGAGGCCGAGGAGCCCCGCCATGTCATGGCGCACGCCGTCCTTGTCGATCAGCGCCGTGCCCATCGCCATGTAGCCACCGCATTCGCCATGCACCGGTCGGGTCTGGCCGAAGGCGCGCAGGCCGGTGCGGAACCGCTCCGCCGCCGCCAGTTGGCCGGCGTTGAGCTCAGGATAACCGCCGGGCAGCCAGCAGAGATCGGCGGAGCCATCGGGCGCCTGATCGGCCAGTGGCGAGAACGGCAGAATCTCTGCCCCGGCCGCGCGCCAGCTTTCCAGAAGATGCGGATAGACGAAGGAAAAGGCGGCGTCGCGGGCCAGGGCGATCCGTTGCGCGGGGGGCTTCGGCGGGGTGCTGGCCGTGCCGGTGGTGGCAGTGCCGCGGGCGGTGGCCAGCAGGCGGGGCAGGTCGACGTGGTCTGTGATGGCGCGGGCGGCGCGCTCCAGCAGATGGTCGATCGCGCCATGTTCCTCTGCCTGCACCAGACCCAGATGCCGCTCCGGCACCTCGACCGCCGCCTGACGTGGCAGGGCGCCGAGGACGGGAATGCCCGCGGCCTCCATCCCCACCCGCACCAGCGCCTCGTGCCGGGGGCTGGCCACCCGGTTCAGCACCACACCCGCCAGCGTCACATCGGGGCGAAAGCGGGCGAAGCCCAGGGCGGTCGCCGCCGCCGATTGCGCCTGACCCGAGACGTCGATCACCAGCACCACCGGCCAGCCCATCGTGGCGGCGATATCGGCGCTGGCGCCATTGCCTGCCTCGCCCGGCCGCGCGACGCCATCGAACAGGCCCATCGAGCCTTCGGCCAGGATCAGATCGGCGCCCGCCGCGCGTGCCACCAGACCGGCCATCATCCCCGGCGTCATCGCCCAGCTGTCGAGGTTGAAGGACGCCCGGCCGCAGGCGGCGTGGTGAAACCCGGGGTCGATGTAATCCGGCCCGCTCTTGAACGGCTGCACGGTCTGCCCCTGCTGGCTGAGCGCGCGCAGAAGCCCCAGCATCAGCGTGGTCTTGCCGGTGCCCGAGGCCGGGGCGGAGATCATCAGCCCCGGGGGGAATGGCTGCGTCATTCCGTGCCCTCCGGAAAGCGGGGGGCGGCGCCGACCGGGCGGAACCGGCGGTCGTAATCGCCGGCATAAAGCCGGCTTTCACCGAATTCCTCGGCCCCCAGCGCCGGGCCCACCAGGATCAGCGCGGTGCGCCCGCGTTCTCCTTCCGTCGCCGCCTCCAGCGTGGCCAGCGTCGCCTTGACCGCGCGCTGATCCGGCCAGCTCGCCCGCCAGACCACCGCCGCCGGGCAGTCGGGGCCATAGTGCGGGGTCAATTCCGCCACCACCCGCTCCAGCACATGGACAGAGAGGTGAATGGCCAGCGTCGCGCCGGTGGCGGCGAAATTCGCCAGCGTCTCGCGCTCCGGCATGGCCGAGGCGCGGCCCGATGTCCGGGTCAGCACCAGCGATTGCGCCACGCCCGGCAGGGTCAGCTCTGCCCCCAGGGCCGCAGCGGCGGCGGCGAAGGCGGGCACGCCCGGGGTCACGTCATAAGGGATGCCGGCCGCGCGCAGCCGGCGCAGCTGTTCGCCCATCGCCGACCAGACCGACAGATCGCCGGAATGCAGTCGCGCCACGTCCTGGCCTGCGGCATCGGCGGCGGCGATCTCTGCCATGATCTCGTCCAGCGACAGCGGCGCGGTGTTCACGATGCGGGCGCCTTCGGGGCAATGCTGCAACAGCGCCTCGGGCACCAGCGACCCGGCATAGAGGCAGACCGGGCAGGCGGCGATCTGATCGCGGCCGCGGAGCGTGATCAGGTCGGGGGCGCCGGGGCCGGCGCCGATGAAATGAACGGTCAAGGCTGTGGTCCTTCTGCGAGTGCGGCGGTGGCC
>JBFXGQ010000536.1:0-3426 GCA_050177915.1 Pseudodonghicola sp.
CGGCGAGCGGGTGCGCCGCGCGCGGGAGCGGCGCGGCATCCCGCGCCGGGTGCTGACGGACATGTCGGGCGTCTCGCCGCGCTATCTGGCGCAGCTTGAGGCTGGCGAGGGCAATATCACGATCGGTCTGTTGCAGCGGGTGGCCATCGCGCTCGACCACCGGATCGAATGGCTGGTGGGCGAGGAGGACCCGTGGAACTCCGACGCGTTGCGGGTGGCCGATCTGTTCCGCAGCTCCAGCGCCGAGGTGCAGCAGGCGATCCTGCGCCGGCTCAACCCCGAGCCGGCCGAGACGCTGCGCGCCCATCGCATCTGCCTGATCGGGCTGCGCGGCGCGGGCAAATCCACCCTCGGGGCGCTGGCCGGACAGGCGCTGAACATCCCCTTCGTCGAGCTCAACAACGAGATCGAGGAACAGAGCGGCATGCCGGTGGACGAGGTCATGGCGCTCTACGGTCAGGAGGGCTATCGCAAGCTGGAGGCGCAGGCGATCTCGCGCATCATCGCCACCCATGATTCCATGGTGTTGGCGGTGGCAGGCGGCATCGTGGCCGAGCCCGAGACCTTCAACCAGCTGCTCAGCCATTTCCACACCATCTGGCTGAAGACCACGCCGGGCGAACATATGGCGCGGGTGCGGGCGCAGGGGGACGAACGTCCGATGGCCGGCAACCCCGAGGCGATGGAACAGCTGCGTTCGATCCTGACCAGCCGCGAGGCCCTCTATGCCCGGGCGCAGGCGCAGCTGGACACCTCCGGCCAGTCGCTGGAAAGCTCTCTGGCGCAGCTGCTGGCGCTGATCGAAGAGCGGAAGTTTCTGGGCTGATCATGACGGCGGGGCGCGCGGTCGTGCTGGGCGCCGGGCCTGCCGGGGCGACGCTGGCCCGGGCGCTGGCGCGGCTGGGCTATGCGCCGGTCCTCTACGAACCCGACCCCGACACCGCCCGGCGGCTGGGCGATCTGCTGCGGCAGGCCGGGCTGCAGCTGCCGCTGATCTGCGGCGAAGGCGACCCGCAGGGCGCGGCGCTGGCGGTCGAGGCGCTGGAGGACGAGCCGCCGGAGGCGCGCGCCGCGCGGCTGTGCGCGCTGCTGGACCGCAGCGATCCGCAGGTGCCGGTGTTGACCACCGCGCTCAGCGCCGTGCCGGGCCGCGCCATCGGCTTCCGCCTCTATGCGCCGGCGCATCTGCGCAGCCTGGTCGAGATCGCCGCGGGGCCGCAGGCGCCTGCCGCGCAGGTCGAGGCGGCCTTTGCCCTGGCCCGGTCGATGGGGCGGCATCCGGTGGCGGCGCCGCACGACCGCCCGTCGATCGGCACGCGGCTGCTGCGCCGGCTCTGCGAGGCGGCCGACACGATGCTGATGGACGGCGCCATCCCGCATGAGCTGGACGAGGCGATGGTGGCCTTCGGCTGGGACATGGGGGTCTATGAGGCGCAGGACCTGATCGGCCTGGCGGAGGCCTATGCCGACCGCAAGGCGCAGGCGGGCGCGCGCAATCCCGCTCGCCGCTATATCCCGATCTCGGACCGCATGGTCGAGGAGGGGCGGCTGGGCAAGGCCGCCGGCGTCGGCTGGTATCGTTACCCCGGCGGCGGCGGCGCGGTGATCGACCCGCTGGTCGAGGATCTGATCCGCGAGGAGGCCTGGTTCGCCGGCGTCACGCCGCGCAGCTTCACCGCCGCCGAGATGCAGCAGCGGTTGCTGCTGGCGCTGGTCCATGAGAGCGCGCTGATGCTGGCGGATGGCACCGCGGCACGGGCGGCGGATATCGACACCGTCAGCCGCGAGGGGCTGGGCTTTCCGGCGGCGCGTGGCGGGGTGATCGCCTGGGCCGATGCCCGGGGGATGGCGCTGGTCGCCGCCGATCTGGCGCGGCTGACGCAGGAGGATCCGCTGGTCTGGACGGTGCCGGCGGCACTCCTCGACTGCGCCCGTCAGGGCGGGCGGCTGTCGGAGTGGCGGCCTGCCGGGCGCTGAGCGGGCGCTGAGGGCGGGAGCCTCCGGCGGGGATATTTTCGGCCAGAAAAAGGCCGGAGGAGGGGGCTATCCCACCGACCCCGGCGGCCTCAGCCAGCCATTGGCGAAGCTGAGCCCGGAGACGCCGGCGAAGCGGGCGACCCGGGTCAGTTCGGCCTCCAGCCGGTTCTGTCTGGGCGGTGTCCAGCGGATGCCGGTCTCGGGCCAGAGCGCGGTGACGCACAGCCGGTCGCGTACGGTCTTCATGTCGAGGCGGCCGACGATGCGCTCGCCCTCCAGCAGCGGGAAGACGTAATAGCCGTATCTGCGTCTGGCGGCGGGCACGAAGACCTCGATCCGGTAGTCGAAGCCAAAGAGGCGCAGGGCGCGGGCGCGGTCGCGCAGGGCCGGGTCGAACGGGCTGAGCACCCGCAGCCGCCCCGGCGCCGGCGGCAGGCGGGCGGCCTCTTCCTCGACATCGGGCCGGGCGAAGACGCGGCGGCGGGCGCCGTCGGCACAGGTGATCTCGGCCTCGACGATCTCGCCGCGGGTCAGCGCCGCGGTGCACCACGCCTTGGCCTCTGCCACCGTTGCCAGCGCCCAGAAGGCGGCAAGCTCTCCGGCGGTGGCGAAGCCCAGCCGGTCGAGCGCGGCGGAACAGGCCCAGTCGAGGGTCTCCTCGGCTTCGGGGCGGGCGTGATCGGCCAGCAGCCCGGCGTCGATCGCCCGTTCGGTCAGGTCGTAGCGCTTGCGAAAGCCGTCGCGGCCCACCACGGTCAGCGCGCCGCTGCGCCAGAGGTATTCCAGCGCGGTCTTGGAGGGGTGCCAGTCCCACCAGCCGGTGCGGCCCTTTTCCTCGCCCTGCCCGACGTCGGAGGAGGTCACCGGCCCATGGTCGCGCACATGGCGCAGGACCGGGTCGAACCGGTCCTCGAACCCATGGCCCTGCCAGTCGCGCCAGCGCGTCTTCAGCCGTTCGGCATCGCGGGCGAACCGCAGGTGCCAATGCGGGAAGAAGGCCATCGGGATCACCGCCGCGTCATGGGTCCAGTGTTCGAACAGCGCCCGGTCGCCTTCGTAGAGCCGCTTGAGATGCGCCGGCCGATAGGCCGGGCGGCGGGAATAGAGGATCATGTCATGGGCGCGGGCGACGGTGTTGATGCTGTCGACCTGGACGAAGCCGAGATCCTGGATCAGCCCCAGCAGATCGGCACCCTTGCCCGGCCCCGCGGGTGGCACCGCCAGCCCGTGGCGGTGCAGGAACAGCCGCCGCGCGGCACGGGTGTCGAGCTGCGGCAGCGCCATCGCTCAGCCCCGCTTCAGCGTGTCGCCATAGCTGATCTTGGGGGTCAGCGTGACCAGAGTCTCCATCGCGCGCGGCGGCGTTTCCAGCCGCGCCACGATGATCTCGGCCGCCTTGCGGCCAATCTCCAGCCGGCAGGCATCCATCGTCGCCTGCCGGCGCGGCAG
>JBFXGQ010000537.1:0-3425 GCA_050177915.1 Pseudodonghicola sp.
TCAGGTCGGCCACCCGGATCACGTCGTCATAGGCCATGGCGTTGGCGATGTATTTCGCCGCCTCCGCCGTCAGCTCGAAGCCGTGGGTGGCATTGTCCAGACGCGCCACCTCTACCAGCCGGTCGAGGTATTCGGCGCCATAGGCGACATCCTGGAACTTCACCACCTTGCGCAGGCCGTGCAGCGCCATCTCCTGCGCCGGGGCGGGCAGGGCGGCGACGCGGGCGGTCAGCGCCTGCCATTTCCGCATCAGGCCGGCGGGGCCCTGTGGCGCGATCTCGGGGGAGGCGGGCTTGGCCGGCTTGACCTCCACCGGATCGACGGCAGCATTCTGCGCCCGGTCATAGGCGGCGGAGAAGGCGCGCAGCGAGGCCTCGACCCCCTTGCCGGAGGCGCGGATCGCATCCTCGAAGGCCGCGCGCGGGAAGGGCAGCGCGCCCGAGCCCGCCAGCGCCCCGAACAGCGACGACGAGATCACCGAGCCGTTGTCGATGGCGAGCTTGTCCATGTCGAACATGATCAGCTTGTCGGCGGCGATCTCGGCCGCCGCGCGCACCTCGTCCGAATTGGCGATGCCGTCGCCGGGCGCCATCTTCTCGGAGACCGCCAGCGCCCGGTGGGTCGAGGCGATCAGCGTGGTGCGGTCGGGGGTGACGAAGCCGCGCAGGATGGCGCGCCCGGCCTCCATCATCTCGGCCGCGATCATCACATCGACGTCGCCGGCGGCCGGCGCCAGCGAGAACACCGGCGCGATCCCTTCGCTCATCGGCGCCATCTCGATGTAATAGATCGTCGCGCCGGTGCGCTGCGCCACGCCGGCGACCGAGGTCGCCTGACAGGCATAGCCCTGCGCGCGGGCGGTCGCCTCGATCCAGTTGGTCAGCACCCCGCCGCCCTGGCCGCCGACGGCCAGGATGGCGAGCTTGATGATGGTATTGAGTTTCTCGTCGGGCTGGCGCGGGGTCAGGGCTTGCTGGATGCTCATCAGACGGTCTCCGGGAATTCCAGGCGTTTGGCGGCGCGGCGGCTTTGCAGCCAGCCGATCACACCCGCGGTCACGCCCTGCCACCATTTCTCGAAGCCGGTGGCGTTATGCACCACATCGGCGCGGTAGAAGCTGGGGCAGAGCACGGCGGCATCGGCCACCTCGCCACAGTTGCCGCAGCCGACGCAGGACTGGTCGATATGGGCGATGGGATCGTCGCGCAGCGGGTCGTCCAGTTTCTTCAGCGACAGCGACGGGCAGCCCGACAGGCGGATGCAGGCGTGATCGCCGGTGCAGATATCCTCGTCGACGCCGAAGCGCGGCACCTCGACCCTGAGCCCGTCCTTGATTGCCTTGTTGCGCAGGGGCTTCTCGCGCCGCTGCCGGTTCAGCATGCATTCCGACGAGGCGACGATGACCTTCGGCCCCTTCTCCTCGGTGGTCAGCGCCTCGCGCAGGATCTCGCGCATCTTCGGCACGTCATAGGTGCGGTCGATCTGGCGCACCCATTTGACGCCGACCCCCTTTACCGCATCGGCGATGGGGTTCTGCGTCGCCTTGGTCGGGTTGTCGGCGCGCGACGACAGCACGTCCTGCCCACCGGTGGCCGCCGAATAATAGTTGTCGACGATGACCGCCACGCTGTCGGACTTGTTGAACACCATGTTGCCGATCGAGGACGACAGACCGTTGTGCCAGAAGCCGCCGTCGCCGACGATCGAGATCGCCCGCTTGTCGCCGCCGCCGTCGAAGGCCGCGTTCGAGGCAGGGCCGAGCCCATAGCCCATGGTCGAGCCGCCGACCTCGAAGGGTGGCAGGCAGGCGAAGAGGTGACAGCCGATGTCGCCGGTGATCTGATGTTCGCCCAGCTCCTGCTGCACCAGCTTCATGGCGGCGAAGATCGGACGCTCCGGGCAGCCGGTGCAGAATCCCGGCGGCCGGGTCGGCACGGTCTTGGACAGATCCGGGATCGCCGTCGCCGGCTTGTTCGGCGCGCGGGTCTGGCCCGGCAGCAGGTCAGAGGCATGCTCCTTCAGAAAGGCGGTGATCCCGTCCAGCATCACCTTGCCGGTATATTCGCCGGCCATCGGCAGCATGTCCTTGCCGTGCAGCCGCACCTTCAGCCCGCGGCGCAGGATGAAGGTGGAGAGCGCCTGCTCGATGAACTCCGGCTGGCCCTCCTCGATCACCAGAACGGCCTCCTTGCCCTCGGCAAAGCCGGCGAACTCGTCGCTGACCAGCGGATAGGTGACGTTCAGGCAATAGACCGGGATCTCGGAATTGCCGTAGATATCGGCCAGCCCCAGCCGCTGCAGCGCGCGGATCACGCCGTTGTACATGCCGCCCTGGCAGACCAGGCCGATCTTGGCGTTCTCCGGCCCGAAGAATTCGTTGAGCCTGTGCTCGACGATATATTTCTCCGCCGCCGGCCAGCGGTTGTCGATCTTGTCATGCTCATGCACGAAGGAGGCGGGCGGCAGCACCACCCGGTTGAAGTCCTTCTTGGGGTTGGCCAGCGCGTCCTTCACCGTCAGCTTCGGCCCCTTGTTGTCGCTGCAGGCAAAGCTGCCGGTGACGTGGCAGGCACGAATGCGCACCGTCAGCATCACCGGCGTGTTCGACGCCTCGCTCAGCTCGAAGCCGTCGCCCACCGCCTTGACGATCGCGGGCAGGCTGGGCCGCGGGTCCAAGAGCCAGATCTGCGATTTCATCGCGAAGGGATGGCTGCGCTCCTGCATGATCGAGGAGCCCTCGCCGTAATCCTCGCCGACGATGATCAGCGCGCCGCCGTTGACGCCCGAGGAGGCGAGGTTCGCCAAAGCGTCGGAGGCGACGTTGACCCCCACCGGCCCCTTGAAGGTGACCGCGCCGCGGATCGGGTAATGCACCGAGGCCGCCAGCATCGCCGCGGCGGCGGCTTCCGAGGCGTTGGCCTCGAACCGCACGCCCAGCTCGCCCAGCAGTTCCTCGGCATCGGCCAGCACGTCCATCAGGTGGCTGATCGGCGCCCCCTGATAGCCGCCGACATAGCCGACGCCGTTTTCCAGCAGCGCCTTGGTGATCGCCAGGATGCCCTCGCCGGTGAAGGTCTCGCCCTTCCCCATGCGCAGGTGCTCCACTTCCTTCTTAAAGGATCTCTCGGCCATGTGTTTTCCCTAGAATTCGCGTCTGCGCACGTTGCGCAGGATCTTCTGCAGCGTGGCCACAAAGGCCTGCCGTTCGTCTTCGGAGATGTTCTGGAACATCTTTTCATAGGCGCTCGCCATCGCCGGCCAATGCCGCTCGAAGGCCGCGCGCCCCTGTTCGGTGATAAAGACGCGGGTGGCGCGGCTGTCGTCCTTGTCGGTCTCGCGCCGGATCAGCCCGTCGCCGCCCAGCCCGTCGAGCGCCCAGCTCAGCGTCGATTGCTCGACCACCGCATAGGTCGCCAGATCGCGGA
>JBFXGQ010000538.1:0-3415 GCA_050177915.1 Pseudodonghicola sp.
GGCCTTCGACGAGAGCAACAGGATCACCGCCTATCGGGTGAAGACGCGCTGCAATCTCGGCGCCTATAACTCGAACTTCGGTCAGGCGATCCAGACCCGGCTGTTCAGCCGCGTGCTGATGGGGGTCTATGACGTGCAGACCACCTGGCTGCAGGTCGAGGGCTATTACACCAACACCGTGCAGGTCGATGCCTATCGCGGCGCCGGCCGGCCCGAGGCGATCTATGTGCTGGAACGTGCGATGGACCGCGCCGCGCGCGAACTGGGGATGGATCCGTGGGAGCTGCGGCGGCGCAACTTCATCGCGCCCTCGGCCTTCCCCTATACCTCCGCCACCGGCGAGACCTATGACGTCGGCGATTTCGACCGGGTGCTGAACCGGGCCTATGCGCAGTCCGCCGCCACCGGGTTCGAGGCCCGCCGCGCCGCCGCTGCGGCGCGCGGCCTGCTGCGCGGGCAGGGGATCTGCTATTACCTCGAGAGCATCCTGGGCGACCCGAGCGAGGGCGCCAAGGTCACGTTCGATGACGACGGCACCGTCAACCTCTATGTCGGGACGCAATCGAACGGGCAGGGGCATGAGACCGTCTATGCCCAGTTCCTGTCCGACCAGACCGGCATTCCGGCGCATCTGATCCATGTGGTGCAGGGCGACAGCGACCTGATCGCCCGGGGCGGCGGCACCGGCGGCTCGCGCTCGGTCACGACGCAGAGCACGGCGACGCTGGCCACGGTGGATGCGATGATCGCCGCCTTCACCCCCTATCTGGCCGACAAGATGGGGGTGGATCCGGAGGCGGTGCGCTTCGATGACGAGACCTTCCGCGCACCGGGCTCCAACCTGACGCCGACGATGATCGAGGCGGCGCAGATGGCGCGCGAGGACAGCCGCGCCGATCTGCTGGTGCATGAGGAACGCGCCACCCTGCCGGGCCGCTCCTATCCCAACGGCTGCCATGTGGCCGAGGTGGTGATCGACCCCGAAACCGGCCAGGCGCATGTCGACCGCTATACGGTGGTCGATGATTTCGGAAATCTGATCAACCCCTTGCTGGCCGAAGGTCAGGTGCATGGCGGGGTAGTGCAGGGGCTGGGTCAGGTGTTCTGCGAACATGTGGTCTATGACGAGGACGGCCAGCTGCTCACGGCAACGTTCATGGACTATGCCTTGCCCCGGGCGGCGGATGTGCCCATGATCGGGTTCACGTCCGAGCCGGTGCCCTCCACCGCCAACCTGATGGGGATGAAGGGCTGCGGCGAGGCGGGGACTGTCGGGTCGATGGCGGCGGCCGCCAATGCGGTGCAGGACGCGCTCTGGGCGCGGGGGGTGCATCAGGCGGATATGCCGTTCACGCCGCTGAAACTGTGGGAGCTGTTGCGGGATGGTGCTGAGGCGGCTGCGTAATCGCGTCTTCGGCTGGTTCGCCCGGCCGTTCCGGTCCGAACATTCCGCCGAGACCCGCCATCGCGGTCCGCTCGATCATGTGATCATCCTCGACGGCACCATGTCGACGCTGGAGCCGGGGTTCGAAACCCATGCCGGGGTGACCTACAGGCTGTGCCGCGAGATGGGCGGACAGATCTCGGTCTATTACGAGGCCGGGGTGCAATGGCCGCATTGGCGGGCGACCGCCGATGTGGTGACGGGGCGCGGCATCAACCGGCAGATCCGCCGCGCCTATGGCTATCTCGCCTCGCGCTACCGGCCCGGCGACCGGATCTTTCTGATCGGCTATTCGCGCGGCGCCTATGCGGTGCGCTCGCTGGCCGGCGTGATCGACAGCGTCGGGCTGCTGCGCGCCGACTGCGCCACCGAACGCAACATCCGCACCGCCTATCGCTATTATCAGGGCAACCCCGACAGCCCGCACGGCCGCGCCTTCGCCCGCGCCCATTGTCACGATGAGGCGCCGATCGAGATGATCGGCGTCTGGGATACCGTCAAGGCGCTGGGGCTGCGGCTGCCGCTGGTCTGGATGATGACCGAGAAGGCGCATGCCTTTCATTCCCACAGCCTGGGGCCGTCGATTCGCAACGGCTTTCACGCGCTGGCGCTGGACGAGACGCGGGAGGTGTTCGAGCCGGTGATCTGGAGCTGCCCGCCGGGCTGGGAGGGGCATGTGGAACAGGTCTGGTTCCGCGGCGCCCATGGCGATGTGGGCGGCCAGCTGGGCGGCTACGAACTGGCGCGGCCGCTGGCCAATATCTCGTTGGTCTGGATGCTGGAGCAGGCGGAGGGCTGCGGCCTGCCGCTGCCGCGGGGCTGGCGGCTGCGATTCCACACCGACGCCGACGCGGCCTCGGTCGGCACCTGGCGCGGCTGGGGCAAGCTGTTCCTGCTGCGCCGCCGCCGGGTGGTGGGGGCCGACCGTTCGGAACGGCTGCACGACAGCGTCAAGGGACGCGACATGCCGCATCACGACCACGCCCACGCACCGGCGCACGAGCTGTAGCCGGGGAAGGGGGCGCCGCCCCCATCGCCTGCGGCGATTCCCCCGGAGTATTTTGGGCGAGAAGAAGCCGGGGGCGACATTTGGCCGGGACCGGCGCGCCCCGGGGGGCGCTTCTTCTCGCAGAAATACTCTGGGGGTGAGGGGCCGTGGCCCCGAGGGGGCAAAGCCCCCTGGCGCCCGCAGGGCGCAGGCTCAGCCCGGCAGCTGCATCACGATGCAGGTGGTCGAGCCGGTGGCATAGAGCTTGCCGTCCGCCACGCCGCGGATCTCGCCATGCGCCACCCCGGTCGAGCGGCCGACGTGATCGGCTATGCCGGTGCAGTCGACCTCGGTGCCCAGCGGGATCGAGCGCAGGATGTTGATCTTGTATTCCAGCGTGGTGTAGGTGGCGCCGCGGTCCACCATGGTCTGCACCGCGCAGGCCATGGCGCTGTCCAGCAGGGTGCCGTACCAGCCGCCATGCACCGTCCCCAGCGGGTTGGTGAAGGCGAATTGCGGGGTGCCGCGGAACACCACGCGGCCCTTTTCGATCTCGTGCAGGTGATAGCCCAGCGTCTGCGAGATCGGCGGCGCCGGCAGGCGGCCGTCCCGCATGCCTTCCATGAACTCGAGCCCCGACATCTTCGACAGCTGCTCGGGGCTGAGCAGATCGTCGGGGCTTTGTGCATATGTCATCGCGCGTCCTCCTCTTGGCGGGAGGACGCTAGCACCCCTCCCGGGGCGGACAACCGTTACGCGACGTTCTGCAGGTTGGTCTTCGGGGTGACGCCGAGCGCATGACAGACGTCGCGGGTCAGCTCGGGCCGGTTCAGCGTGTAGAAATGCAGCCGGTCGACGCCGCCGGCGATCAGCGCGCTGCACATCTCGGTGCAGATCGCGGTGGCCAGCAGATCCTCGCGCCCGTCGCGGGCGGCCTTTTCGAAGGCCTCCTCGTCCCATTGCGGGATATGGGTGCCGCAGCG
>JBFXGQ010000539.1:0-3412 GCA_050177915.1 Pseudodonghicola sp.
CAACGCTTCATTGTAAGCCGACCAGTTCGTGGTATTGTACTTCGTAGGGGCCCAACTGCTCATGCCATCCAGCTATCATGCTGGATTCACGCAGTGAATCCCTCACCCGATTTGTGCAACAAGGCCACGACATTGCACAAATCGTAGGACTATTCTACGCCACAAGCCGCGGGACCACGCCTTCCACCAACCGCAGAAATCGTGAGTTGCGAGCCCCCGCAACCATCGTTTCCGACCAAGCCCTCGCCATCCGCGGGGGCTTTGTCGTATCCGCGTCTCCCAACGCCAGAATGCCCGCCAGATCACCGCTGAGCTCGATCCTGTGTCCATCGGGCGCGTCCGCTGACGGCATCATCCGGATCTCGGAGATCAGACTGCGCATCGCCTCGGCGGCTTCAACCCGAACTGCTGGATCTGAAAGGGCATCGACCAGATCGCCTATCTTCTGGCGGTAGAGATTGCCAAGGTTCGGGTGCATCCGCAGGACGGCCGGTTCTGGCGCCTCCGCAACCTGGGCGGTGAGGCTCCGCTTTCGATCCTCGAGCACCGCCATCTTCTCCTTCATCGAGGAGTGATATAGGCCGTCCTCGATCGCCGAGAGAAAACCGGCGATCTTCTTCTCGACCTGAGCGAGCTCCCGCTCGGCCCTTGCGCGCGCGGCCTGCGTCTCGGCTTGCGTCGCGTTCCAGGCCGTGCGGTATTCCTCGACGAAGGTGTCGAGGAGGGTAGGGTGGAGCAGGCGTTCCCGAAGCCCCGCCAAGACGCGCTCTTCGACGGCGGCGCGGAGGATGGTGGCGCGGTTGGTGCAGATAGCAGCCCCTTTGTTGCGAACCGCCGAGCATCCATACCGGGTCTTGTTGATGAGCGTGTAGCTTGCGCCGCAATGGGCACACTTCATCAGACCTGACAGAAAGTAGGTCGGGCGACGGGCCCGCTCCGGCCTGAGGACCGCATCCTTGATGCCGGCGGGGTTCATCTCCTCTCGCATGGTACCCTGACGCAGCTTGACCCGGTGCCAGAGTGCGTCGTCCACGAGGCGCAGCTCCGGAATGTCCTCAATGACCCACGCATCAGGCGGGTTGAGGCGCGCCTGACGTTTGCCGGTCTCGGGATCCTTGATGAAGCGCTGGCGGTTCCAGACCCGGCGGCCGATGTAGAGCTCGTTGTTCAGAATGCCGGTGCCGCGTTTGACATTGCCGGAGATGGTCGAGAAGCTCCATCGCCTGCTTCCACTACCCGGACTGGGAATGCCCTCGGCATTCAAGGCCGCCGCGATGGAGCGCGCGCTCAGGCCTGCGGCGTAGTTCTCGAAGATCCTGACAATCGTCACGGCTTCCTCGGGCACGATGTCCAGGTCACCAGTCGTAAGCTTGCCGTCCGGCAGGACGCGGCGCAGGGGGCGGTAACCATAGCTGCGCCCACCGGCCGACTTGCCACCGCGCACGCGACCTTCAAGTCCGCGATGTGTCTTATGTGCGAGGTTCTTCAGAAAGAGGGCCGACATCGTGCCGCCGAGGCCGATGTGCATCTCGTTGATCTCGCCCTCGGCCTTGGTCAGGATCGAAACATCTAGGAAGCTCATGCGCTTGTACAGGGCTGCGATATGTTCCTGATCGCGCGACAGCCGGTCGAGCGCCTCTGCGACAATGATGTCGAACTGGCCGTTCATTGCGGCCTGCTGCATGGCCTGGAAACCGGGCCGCAGGTGCGAGGCGCCACTCATGGCTTCATCGGTGAAGACCTCCACCACCCGCCAGCCGCGTTCGGCGCAGAGCGTCTGGCAAACGCGGACCTGGTCCGTGATCGACGCGGCAGATTGCAGGTCGCTTGAGTAGCGCGCGTAAATCGCCGCGCGGACGGCCGCATTTGGTGTCATGGATCACTCCTTTGGATCGGAGGCTGCGATCTCCTCGCGCACGGCTTGCTGTGCGAGCAGGCGGACAAGGGAAAGCAGCGCGGGATGAAACGGCTCTGGCAACGCGCGGGCATCGAGGCGGGACGCTGCATCGTCAGAGGGAGCCGTGGTGTGCGGCGTCTCCTGAGGCTTTGCATGTCTTGTCCGTTCCCGTGCCATAGGCCGAGTTCTCCCGATCCCCCGCCGACAAGGGCAGCGGGAGGTGCATGATGTGATGATCTGTCCGGGACCTACCCCGGCGGCTGTTGTCATCATCATATCGTGGGCGATCGGGCAGGGGCGCCTGCCACGAGAGGGTGCCGAGGGGCCTTTGGTCGGGATTATGTGGAAAACTCAGGGGCAAGACATGCGGCGGCGGCGTGCTGGCGAGACCGGACGGCCCGACAGCCTTCGGGCCCGGTTTGGCAAAACATTACCTGAAGGGAGTTCTCCATATTGCGGCAGGCGCGGGCAGCTTTGATGCAGGATGGGGCGACCTTTGCCTGACGTTTGCGATTTGATTTTGTGCCACCGGCGCTCGTGTCATTGCGCATGTCCGTCGGCGATGATGGCCGCAGGAGGCGAAGTTTGCGAAAAACCTTCGTGCAAACCGAGGGCGCGCGCCGCGCCATCGCCGCGACTTTGCGAATTCTTATGTGGCAAAACGCGGCCCGGGGCGATGTGATTGCTGCTGAAACAGGGGAGCGCGTCAGGGGGACGCACTCCCGTGTCCATGCTCCTACTCGGGGGGACCTCCGTTCAGGTCTGTCTCTGCGAGGGCCACCGGCTGCAGTCCTGAGAGCCAGGGGCGAAGATCGGCCTCCTGAAGTTCGCGATGCTTGATGAGATGTGCGGCCAACGTCTCGAGCAGATCGCGATGCGGGGTGAGCAGGGCGCGGGCACGGCGCTCGAACTGGTCGAGTTTGGCGCGGAGGCGGTTACGTTCCTCGGGAGAAAGCTGCTTCAGGTCAGGTGGTCCGATCCAGGCGTTGCCGTTGACGCCGAGCCCGAACTCCCGGTCAAGCTGCAACTGGAGGGCGGAGGCCTGGGCAAGATCGCTTTCGACACTGCCGCCGGCGCCCGCGCTGATCGATCCCAAGGTCAAACGCTCCGAGGCACGCCCTGCGAGGATGATCACCAGCTCATGCTCGAACTCAAGGGGCGTGCCCTCGTGGATTGCGGAGCCGCGGGACGTGGATCCGCCGTCGCGGGACAGCTGCATCCGGCGGACGGGTCCCGCGCCCAGGAGCGTCGCAACAATGGCATGTCCGCATTCGTGGATCGCGATCCGGCGATCAAAGCCCTCGGGTGCTGGTGGACGATCCGCCATCAGCGTCGAGACGGTCAGCGGCCGGCGCGACCGCCGCGCCTGTGCTTTTGCCGCGCGGATAGTCGCGTCGATCATCGCAGGCGTCTCGCCCGAAAAGGTCCGTGCGAGCATTGCAAGATCGGGCTCCTTCACGTCAGGCAAGGAACGTCGGAGCATGTGCAGAACCTGAGCCCGCGTCGGACGCCCCA
>JBFXGQ010000540.1:0-3411 GCA_050177915.1 Pseudodonghicola sp.
CCATCCTGGCCTGGCCTTGTCGCCATCGGCATCTTCCGGCAACCGGAACGACCGGCGGAAGGCGCCATACTGACGTTCGCTGAAATACCAGGTGTCGCCCGTCTTCTCCTGCTGGGTCTTCTTCTCGCCCCGCACGGTGACGACGCCCTTCTCCACCGTCAGCTCGATATCGTCCTCGGCGACACCGGGCAGCTCCATGCTGATGTCATAGGCGCTGTCGTTGCTCGACGCCTCGGTCGCCGGGCTCAGCCAGTCGGCCAGCTTGCCCCCCAGCAGCCGGAACGGATCGTAGAGCGACGGCCACAGCCCCTTGCTCTCGGATGTCTCGACCATCTCGGATTTTTCGACCATGAGTTTTCCTCCTCTCTGCGCGCCCTGCGCGGTGTCCCGAGGATGGTCCGATCGCCGCAGCCCGCCTTGATCTCGCTCATGGCGCGCGGGCGGGCGCCGATTCGCCCCTGCCGTGTCCCCCGCCACGGCCTGCGGCGCGCCCTTGCGCCTGCCCGCCGCCACCGCCATTCTGCGCCGCGATGCCAGATGAGGAGCCGCACGATGACCGTCACCCCCGCCGATCTGGACGCGCTGTTCGCCGCGCGCCATTCCTGCCGCGCCTTCCGGCCCGATCCGGTGCCGCGCGCGGTGATCGAGGGAATCGTCGCCACCGCCGGCCGCAGCCCGTCCTGGTGCAACGCCCAGCCCTGGCAGCTGACCCTGACCAGCGGCGCCGAGACCGACGCGCTGCGCCGGGCCCTGACCGAACAGGCGATGCGCGGCGGGCATGATCCCGACCTGCCGTTTCCCAGCAGCTATCCCGGCGTCTACCAGGAGCGGCGGCGCACCTGCGGCTGGCAGCTCTACGCCTCGGTCGGCGTGCAGAAGGGCGACCGCGCTGGTTCGGCCCGCCAGACGATGCAGAACTTCGCCCTGTTCGACGCGCCGCATTGCGCCATCGTCACCAGCCCGGCCGAGCTCGGCCCCTACGGCGCGCTGGATTGCGGCGGCTTCGTCACCGCCTTTTGCCTGGCCGCGCAGGCCGCCGGGGTCGCCAGCGTGCCGCAGGCGGCGGTGGCCTCCTTCGCGCCCTTCCTGCACCGCTGGTTCGACATCCCCGACGACCGGCTGATCCTCTGCGCGATCTCCTTCGGCTATGGCGATCCCGACCACCCCGCCAATGGCTTTCGCACCGAACGCGCCGCGGTCGACGACATCGTGGACTGGCGCGGATGACCGGCCCGGCGATCCTGTGCTGCGGCGAGGCGGTGCTGGACATGGTGCCGGCCCGGCTGGCCGATGGCGCCATGGGCTTCCGTCCGGTGCCCGGCGGTGCCGCGCTGAACTGCGCCGTGGCGCTGGCGCGCCAGGGGGTGCCGGCGGGATTCGTCGGCGCGCTGTCGACCGATCCGGCGGGACAGCGGCTGGCGGCGCATCTGCAGGCCGAAGGGGTGACCTCCGCGCTTGCCAGCCGCTCGGACCGGCCCTGTCCGCTGGCGCTGGCGCAGCCGGTGGACGGCGGCACCCGGTTCGACCTCTATGACATCGGTACCGCTGGCGCGCTCTATGCCGCCGCCGACCTGCCGGAGCCACTGCCGGCCGAGACCCGCGCGCTGGTTTTCGGCGGCATCAGCCTGATCGCGCCCCCCGCCGCCGACAGTTTCGAGACGCTGGCCCGGCGCGAGGCCGCGGACCGGCTGATCTGGCTCGATCTGAACATCCGCCCCGGGCTGATCCGTGACGCCGCCGCCTATCGCGCCCGGCTGATGCGGATGGCGGCGCTGGCCGATGTGGTGAAGGTCTCGGACGAGGATCTGGACTGGCTCGGCGCCGGCGCGCTGGAGCATCTGCGCGCCGCCGCGCCGCTGCTGCTGCACACCCGCGGCGCCGCGGGCGCCCGCGCCCTCAGCCACGACCTGACCCTGAGCCTGCCGGCGTCCGCGGCGCAGGTGGCCGATACCGTCGGCGCCGGCGACATCTTCAGCGCCGGCATGCTGGCGCATCTGTGGCGCGCCGGGCTGCTGGGCAAGCCGCTGAGGGTCGAGACGCCGGCGCTGCGCGCCGCCCTCGCCCATGGCATCCATGCCGCCACCCTGTCGGTCGCCCGCCCGGGCGCCGATGCCCCCAGCTGGGAGGAGAGCCAATGCGCGCCCTGATCCAACGCGTCGCCGAGGCCCGCGTCAAAGTCGATGGCGAGACGGTGGGCGAGATCGGCCCCGGCCTGCTGATCCTGATCTGCGCCATGCAGGGCGATACCGAGGCGCAGGCCGACAAGCTGGCCGCCAAGATCGCCAAGCTGCGGATCTTCAAGGATGCGGCCGACAAGATGAACCGCTCGCTGCTGGATGTGGGCGGTGCGGCGCTGGTGGTCAGCCAGTTCACCCTGGCCGCCGACACCCGCAGCGGCAATCGCCCCGGGTTCTCGACCGCCGCGCCGCCGGCCGAGGGCGAGCGGCTCTATGAGTATTTCGCGGACCGGATGGCGGCGCAGGGGCTGCATGTGGAAACCGGTCGCTTCGGCGCCGACATGAAGGTCGGGCTGCTGAACGACGGGCCGGTGACGATCTGGATGGAACTGTGATGGACCCGCGCGAGACCGCGCTCGCCCTGTGGCGCGCCGGCGTCGCCGCGGTCGACGGCTATGCCGCGACGCGGGCCGCGCTTGCGGAAGGTGCGGCGCCCGACCGCATCCTCGCCGTCGGCAAGGCCGCCGGGGCGATGGCACGGGCGGCGCTGGATCATTTCGGCGATATCCCCACGCTGGTCGTCACCAAGGACGGCCATGGCGCCGGGCTTCCCGAGGGGGTGGAGCTGATCGAGGCCGCCCACCCGGTGCCCGACGGCCGCAGCCTGCGCGGCGGCCGCGCCCTGCGGCAGGCGGTCGAGGCGATGGCGCCGGGATCGGAACTGCTGTTGCTGGTCTCCGGCGGCGCCTCGGCGCTGGCCGAGGATCCGGTCGAGGGCAAGACGCTGGAGGATCTGGCGGCGCTGAACCGCCGGCTGCTGGCCGCCGGGCTGGATATCGGCGCGATGAATGCCGAACGGCGCCAGATCTCGCGCATCAAGGGCGGTGGCCTCCTGTCCGGGTTTCGCGGCGCGCGGGTGCGGGTGCTGGCGATTTCCGACGTGCCGGGCGACGATCTGGGCGTCATCGGCTCGGGCATCGGCGCCGCCCCCGTCGCCCCGGCCTTCGCCTATGAGGCCCGGATCGTCGCCAGCAACGCCACCGCCCGGGCCGCCGCGGCGGCAGAGGCCCGCGCCCGCGGCCTGAGCGTGCGGACCGAGGCGGAGGCGCTGCACGACGATCTGCCGGCGCTGGCCGCGCTCTGGGGCCCGCGGCTGCGCGCCATGGCCCCCGGCGCGATCATCCTCGGCGGCGAGCCCACCGTGCAGCTGCCGGAGCACCCCGGCCGCGGCGGC
>JBFXGQ010000541.1:0-3391 GCA_050177915.1 Pseudodonghicola sp.
GCTGAAACAGCCCTTGGGGATCACCGCATAGGCTTCGGTGAACATCGCCCGGTCGGTCAGCAACTGGGTCTGCGGCGGCAGCCCGCCGGTGGGCGAATAATAGGTGCGATCGGTCATCGGGAAGTCCCTGAAAATTACGGCGTCCCCCCATCAAAGGCGCAAGCGCGGCGCTTTCCAACCGCTTTCCCTATCGGCATTGGCAGAAGGACCGGACGGGAAAACCTGAAAATCCGGCGCCGCGCCCGGCGCAGTCGCCGGCGGATAATTTAGTTGCCGTCGAAACCTCCAATATTTTGCAAAATGTCCACCGGGCATGGCTTGCCCAGCTGGTGTGCAAAGGTTACCAACCTGCTACTCGAAATCCTGGAGGAGAGTGTCATGAGTTTGCTCATTCGCGGCAGCGCCCTGGCGGTCCTGGCCGCTGCCATCCAACTCGGCGCCGGCGTCGCTGTCGCGCAGACCGAGGTCAAACTGGGCTATGCCCTGTCGCCCACCTCCCACTACGGGGTGGCTGCCAACAAGTGGCAGGAAGTGGTCGAGGCCGAAACCAACGGGAAATTCGCCTTCACGCATTTCCCCTCCTCCGGGCTCGGCGGCGAGCGTGAGGTGATCGAAGGCCTGCAGATCGGCACCATCGAGGCCACCATCGTGTCCTCCGGTACGCTCAGCAACTTCGTGCCGGAAACCGGCGTGTTCGACATCCCCTTCATGTTCCGCGACCTGGGCCATGCCCGCCGCGTGCTGGACGGCCCGATCGGCACCGACATCCTGGCCAAGTTCGACGACGTCGGCCTGCATGCGCTGGGTTGGGGCGAACAGGGCTTCCGCCACATCACCAACAACCGCAATGCGATCCACACCCCCGCCGACATCGCCGGGATGAAGCTGCGGACGATGGAAAACCCGGTGCATATCGAGGCCTTCACCGTGCTCGGCGCCGCGCCGACCCCGATGGCCTGGCCCGAGGTGGTCAGCTCGCTGCAGCAGGGCGTGATCGACGGGCAGGAGAACCCGCTGTCGGTGATCGTCTCGGTCAAGCTGGACGAGGTGCAGAAATACCTGACGCTGTCGGGCCACGTCTATTCGCCGGCGATGCTGCTGGTGTCGAAACCCTTCTGGGAAGGGCTGTCGGACGAGGACAAGGCCGCCTTCGAGAAGGGCGCGGCCGAGGCGGTGATCGCGATGCGCGCCTATGTCGACGATGTCGAGGCCAGCGGCGTCGAGACCCTGCGCACCCGCGGCATGGAGATCAACCAGCTCACCCCGGACGAGAAGGCCGAGTTCCTCAAGGCCGTCGCCCCGGCCTATGAGAGCTACTACAAGACCTACGACAAGGCGCTGATCGACGGCATCATCGCCACCGAGTGATCGGCGGTCTTCGCAACATTCAGGGCGGCGCGGGCCTCGCGCCGCTCTTCCCATTCAGACAGACCCGATCCGATGCGCCATCTCGAACGTTTCTTCGTCACCCTGAACGGCGCCGCCGTGGTCCTGCTGATGGCGGCCATGGCGGGCATCGTCGGCACCAATGTGGCGCTGCGCTACCTGACCAACAATTCGCTGCCCTGGGCGGATGAGGCGGCGCGCTATCTGATGATCTGGATGAGCTTTCTCGGCGCCGGCCTGGCGCTGCGCGCCGGCATGCATGTCGCCATCACCAACCTGCAGGACGCCCTGCCGCAGGGCACCAAGGTGGCGCTGCGCGCGCTGATCGTGCTGCTGCTGCTGGTGTTCTTCGGCTTCATGGTCTGGGTCGGCTGGCAGTACATGCAGCGGATGCAGTTCCAGAAGACGCCGGCGCTGCGGCTGTCGTTCAAATATATCTACGCGGCGATGCCGATCGGCTTCGGCCTGCTGATCGTGCATCTGCTGCTGATCGCGCGTCCCTTCGTGACCGCGGGACATTACAAATCGCACGGTCACGAGACCGACGCGCTGCCCGGGGGCGCCAATGGCTGAGATCCTGTTTCCCGCGCTGTTCCTCCTGCTGGCGCTGGGGGTTCCGGTCGCCTTCGCCATGGCGATCGCGGTCTTCGTGGCGCTCAGCTTCGGCAGCACCTATCCGCATCTGGTGGTGGTGAAGGAGATGTTCGCCGGCCTCGACAGCTTTCCGCTGCTGGCGGTGCCCTTCTTCGTGCTGGCGGCCGAGCTGATGACGGGGGGCGGCATCACCCAGATCCTGCTGCGCTTCGTGTCGCAATTCGTCGGCCACCTGCGCGGCGGGCTCGGCTATGCCAACGTGATCTCCTCGACACTCTTCGCCGGCATCTCCGGCTCGGCGCTGGCCGATGCGGCGGGGCCGGGTGCGATGATGATCCGGATGATGGAAAAGGGCGGCTACGACAAATCCTATGCCGGCGCGCTCACCATCTCCAGCGCCATCGTCGGGCCGATCATCCCGCCGTCGATCACCATGATCATCTACGCGATGCAGGACGACAACGTGTCGGTCGGCTCGCTGTTCATGGCGGGCATCGTGCCGGGACTGCTGCTGTCGGCGGGCTCGCTCGCCGCCAACTGGTACGTCAGCCGCAAGCGCGACTATCGCAGCGACGAGACCCGGCCGGGCGCGGCCGAGATGCTCCGCACCAGCGTCTTCGCCCTGCCCGCGGTATTCCTGATCGTGCTGATCATCGGCGGCATCCGCAGCGGCGTCTTCACCCCCACCGAGGCCTCGGTGATCGCGGTGTTCTACGCCCTGCTCTGCGGCTTCTTCGTCTACCGGTCGCTGACGTTGCGCACGCTGCCGGGGATCATCCTGCGCGCCGCGCTGGTCAGCACCGCGGTGCTGCTGATCCTGGGCGCCGCCCGCGCCTTTGCCTGGGTGCTGGTGATCGAGGGCATTCCGCAGTTCCTGGCCGAGACCATCATCGCCTGGGATCTGTCACCGGTGCTGTTCCTGCTGGCGGTCAACCTGCTGCTGCTGGTCTTCGGCCTGTTCATGGACCCGCTGCCGGGCGTGATGATCCTGGTGCCGATCCTGGCGCCGATCAGCCACGCGCTGGGAATCGCGCCCGAGCATTTCGCCATCGTGGTGATCGTCAACCTGACCATGGGGCTGGCGACGCCGCCGGTGGGCAGCCTGATCTTCGTGGTCTCCTCGACCGTGAACCTGAAGCCCGGCGCGCTGATCCGCGAGATGCCGCCGTTCTTCCTGGCCGGCCTGGCGGTGTTGCTGCTGCTGACCTTCGTGCCGGCACTGTCGACCTGGCTGCCGGCGGCAAGCGGATTCTGAGGATCGGGCGCAGGCCGACCTGCGCCCGATTGAGTGTCACACCCCAGGCCAGAGAAACCGCGCGTCGCGTCGCGCGTGGCCAGCGCACCCCCACACCGGCAAAAGGCTGTTCGCGTGCCACGCGACCTGAACGGCCGCCGCGCAGGACAACGGCGA
>JBFXGQ010000542.1:0-3390 GCA_050177915.1 Pseudodonghicola sp.
GCTGTCGGGCGGCATCGATTCGGCGCTGGTCGCGGAGATCGCGGCGGATGCGCTGGGGCCCGCGAACGTACGCTGCGTCAAGCTGCCGTCGGAATACACCAGCCCCGAGAGCCTGGAGGATGCCGAGGCGGTGGCCAAGGCGCTGGGCTGTCGCTACGACTATGTGCCGATTGCCGAGGGTCGGGCGGCGATCACCCACACGCTGGCACCGCTGTTCGAGGGGCGCGCCGCCGACCTCACCGAGGAGAACATCCAGTCCCGCCTGCGCGGGCTGCTGCTGATGGCGCTGTCGAACAAGTTCGGCGAGATGCTGCTGACCACCGGCAACAAATCCGAGGTGGCGGTGGGCTATGCCACCATCTACGGCGACATGGCGGGCGGCTATAACCCGATCAAGGATCTCTACAAGACCCGGGTGTTCGAGACCTGCCGCTGGCGCAACGACAACCACCGGCCCTGGATGAAGGCACCGGCGGGTGAGGTGATCCCGCCCCGCGTGATCACCAAACCGCCGAGCGCCGAGCTGCGCCCGGATCAGAAGGACAGCAACAGCCTGCCGGAATATGACGAGCTCGACGCGATCCTCGACATCCTGGTCGACCGCGACGGCTCGATCGCCGATTGCGTCGCCGCGGGCTTCGACCGGGCCACGGCGAAGAAGGTCGAGCATCTGCTCTACATCAGCGAATACAAACGCTTCCAGTCGGCGCCGGGCGCGCGGCTGACCAAGCGGGCGTTCTGGCTCGACCGCCGCTATCCGATCGTCAATCGCTGGCGCGATCCGTCCTGACGGTCCGCGCATGGCTCTCGTGACCGATCCCGCCCAGCCCGTCGCGCCGCGCCTTTGGCGGCTCTGGGCGGTGGTGGGGATTGTCGGGCTGGCCTGGGGGATGACCGGACCGCTGTCGAAACTGGCGGTCTCGACCGGCCATGGCGCCCTCGGGATCGCCTTCTGGAACACCGCGCTGGGCGCGCTGGCGCTGAGCCTGCTGATGCTGTTGCGCGGCCGGCGTCTGCCGCTGAGCGGGCGGCATATCCGCTTTTACCTGACCTGCGGTCTGCTGGGCACGGCGCTGCCCAACGTGCTGTCCTATTCCGCCTATGCGCATCTGCCGATCGGCATCATGGTGATGCTGCTGTCGCTGATCCCGATGGTCACGCTGCTGGTCGCCTGGCCGCTGGGGCTGGAGAGCCCCTCGGCCCGGCGCGTCTTCGGGCTGGCGCTGGGGGCGGTCGGCGTGGCGCTGATCGTGCTGCCGGGCAGCAGCCTGCCCGACCCCTCCAAGGCGTTGTGGATCCTGGCGCCGCTGGCGGTGGCGTTTTCCTATTCCGGCGAGAACATCGTGATCGCCAGATCGCAGATGCGCGACCTTGGCGCCTTCGCCACCCTCTGCGGGCTGAGCTGGGGGGCGCTGGTGCTGCTGACGCCGGTGGCGCTGGCGCGGGGCGCCATCTTCGACATCACCACCTTCGGCCCGCCGGAGCAGGCGGTCTTCGGCAGCGCCGCGCTGCATCTGGTGGCCTATGCGGGCTATATCTGGCTGATCGGCCACGCCGGGCCGGTGTTCGCGGCGCAGGTGGGCTATGTGGTGACCGGCACCGGGGTGCTGCTGGGCGTGGCGCTGTTCGGCGAACGGCATTCGATCTGGGTCTGGGCGGCGCTGGCGGTGGTGGTTCTGGGCGTCGCTCTGGTGCAACCGAGGCAGCGCCAGCCGGCTGCCGCGACGGCACCTGCGCCGGGACCCTGAGGCGCCGCAGAAAACGGATGCGGGCGCCGCGCGCGCGGTTATAGTCGCGCCATGCCCGGACCCTTGCTTGACCCCTTCGCCTCAGACACCGATCTGCCCGCCCGCGTCGACGTGGTGGTGATCGGCGGCGGCATCATCGGCGCCTCGACCGCGCTGGAACTGGCCGAACGCGGCCAGTCCGTCCTGCTCTGCGAAAAGGGCGTGATCGGCGGCGAGCAGTCCAGCCGCAACTGGGGCTGGGTGCGGCTGGCGATGCGCGACCCGCGCGAGATCCCGCTGATGATCGCGGCGCAGCAGATCTGGGAGGGGCTCGACGCCCGCACCGGCCGGCGCACCGGCTTTCGCCGCGCCGGGATCGTCTATGGCGCGGTCGATGCCAGGACCTATGCCCAGCGGGAACGCTGGGCGCGGCATCTGGCGGCCCACGGGGTCGCCGGCGGCATGGTTTCGGGGGCGGCGCTGGATGCGCTGCTGCCGGGGCACCGGATGAGCATGAAAGGCGCGCTCTACACCCCGATGGATGGCATGGCCGAGCCGCAATGGGCCGCCCCCGCCATCGCCGCCGCGGCGCGTGATCGGGGGGCCAAAGTGGTGACCGGCTGCGCCGTGCGGGCGCTCGATCTGGCGGCGGGGCGGATCGCGGGGGTGATCACCGAAAAGGGCCGGGTGGCCTGCGACGCGGTGGTGCTGGCCGGCGGCGCCTGGTCGCGGCTCTTTGCCGGCAACGCCGGGATCGCGCTGCCGCAGCTCAAGCTGCTGAACACGGTGATGCGCACCACCCCGGTCGAGGGCGGCCCCGATGCCTCGCTCTGGGCCGATCGCTTCGCGCTGAGAAAGCGCGCCGACGGCGGCTATACGGTCGCCTCGGGCGTGGCCAATACCTACGATCTGGTGCCCGACAGTTTCCGGCTTGCGCGGGCCTTCGTGCCGGCGCTGCTGGACGAATGGTCGAGCCTGCAGTTCCGCCTGACCCGCCGCTGGATGGTAGAGGCGCGGCAGGCGCGGCGCTGGTCGCCGGAGGATGTGACGCCCTTCGAGCTGGACCGCATCCTCGATCCGAAACCGTCGGAGCGGGTGCTGCGCGCCTGCTGGGCCGAGGCACAGCGCGCCTTTCCGGTGCTGGGGGCGGCGCAGATGGCGCAGGGCTGGGGCGGCATGATGGACGTGACCCCGGATGCGATCCCGGTGATCTCGGGCGTCGACGGGCTGCCGGGGATGCATATCGCCACCGGCTTCTCCGGCCATGGCTTCGGCATCGGGCCGGGGGCGGGGCGGCTGATGGCCGATCTGGTGACCGGCGCCACCCCGGTGGTGGACCCGACCGAGTTCCGGCTGTCGCGGTTCACCGACGGCAGCCGGGTGCATATCGACCCCGGGTATTGAGGGACGCAGCGCCGTGCGCGTGCTGGTGCGGTCTTCCTGTCGCGTTCAGAGGCGCCATTCGCATGTCCCGCCCGGCGTTTACGCCGGGCAGCGCCCGCCCAGGCGGGCGCTGCCCTTCGTTCTTTTGAATGACGGCGAAGCCGTGCCTCACATCATCTGATAGCTCACCGGCACGAAGCGGAAGCCGTCGCCGCGGGTTTCCACATAGCCGGCGGCGGGGAAGGGCATGTGATAGCCGATCATCGGCATCCGGTCGGCG
>JBFXGQ010000543.1:0-3379 GCA_050177915.1 Pseudodonghicola sp.
CCCTATCGTGCCGCTTTGGGACGTTTCCAGGCCTTCCGAGAGGTTCGACAGCGCCGCCCGGCTGCGCGATCTTGCCCCCGGGATCATGGCCGGAGTGTTCGATCGACCCCGCTCTGCACCGACAGATTACGATCTCTGGCTGGATAACCGCCTTAAGACCGGCGAGGACCCGACCTGGCTGTCCGGGCACGGTGTATATGCGGTCACAACGATCTCCGCGCTCTTCGGGATGGCCCTGCTGCAACATCGCTCCCCCGAAGCAAGCCGTGGCGACAGACAAGAGGCAGAGGCTCAGGAAGCCGGTTTCGCTGCCCTCTCCCAAGGAGAGGCGGCCTTCCGCCAGGCCTTGCGGGACCTTGCCCGAAGCCGCGGCGGCACGCAGATCGCGCCGCGACAGAGCTTCGGAAAGCTGTATGTCGCGCTTGATGACTACCTGACAGATGCAGCCTTCGATCCATTCCGCACGATGTTGCGGGATTGCATTCTCGAGACCTGGCCGATTGCCGCCGGCGAGCGCGTCCTGGGTGAGGTGCTGCCGGCGCGGCGATTTCATACCCCCAGCACGGCGGCGAAGGAGACCGGGGTCTCAACAAAACTGGTCGAGCAGATACTGACCGATGCCGGAGCGTTGCCGGCCACAGATCCACGCCCGCCTGCGCTGCGTACCTTCGACGCGGCCGAATATGCGTGGCTTCTGGCCGAGATCCCAACGCTGGTTGGGCGGGGCGACATGCTTGCAGCCATGGGCGCGACCGAGGCACAGCTTCGCACATTACGGGAAGAGGAAGTCATTCGCCCACTGACCAGGCATCCTCGAGTCAAGGCGCCCTGGCGGCTTGCCGACGGGCTGGCACTGGTTGCGGAACTGCACACCCTGATGCAACCCGATCCGGCGGCCGATGGCTCTGGCTGGGAGGGGCTCCAGTTCGCGAAACGGCGCACCGGCCTGCCGGTCGGCGCGATGCTGGATGCCATCAGGGAGGGGCGCATGAGGGTTGCGCGCGATCCTGGGCAATCGGGTTATCGGTCGTTCATGGTTCCGAAGGCCGAGGTCGACAGCCTGACTGGGGCGCGCCCTCATGTCCGCCGTCGCGACGAAACGGCGGCGGCCGGTCAACCAGCCTCTGTCTTTGCGACCCGCATCGGCATGAGGCGCAGGGGCTGGTATCCGGCGCTGCATCAGGCCGGTCATGCACCAGCATTCTGGAACCGGCACCCTGTGACGCGGCGCGCCGTACTTTATGTCTCTGAGGACGATAAGGCTAAATTCCACCGCCGATTCCTGACCCCTGCGACCATGCAGGATGAATTCGGCCTCCATCGCCAGACCTGCACCGCCAAGCTGCGCGCCGCCGGCGTCAGACCGTTCTCGCCTGATGAAGTGGACTTCGGGCCCCTTTACCTTCGGCAAGAGGCCGAACCGGTGCTGCTAAAGGCGGTAGGTCTTGGCCAAGACTGATTCCGCACGTCCCATTTGACCGCAGTCTCCCGGCAAAGGCAGCCAGATCGACAGTAAAAAGGGTTGATCGTTCAAAACCCGTCTTTTGTCGAAAAGACGGCCTTTGGATGTCGAACAACAACTGGCGAATTGGCGATCCCACGAGGACTCGAACCCCGAACCTGCTGATTAGAAGTCAGCTGCTCTATCCAGTTGAGCTATGGGACCGCTTGGGGGACTTTTGCGGGCTTTGGCGCGCGGGTTCAAGGGAAACCTGCATCGTGGTTTGATCCGGGCAGGCCCCGGACAGGCCTCGGTGCTGTCGCGTCGGTTCGTCCCGGGGCGGCGCTTGCCGGCGCCGGTCCTCTGGCGGTCGGCTTGCCGGCGCGGGCGGGGCGGGGCAGGGCGCAAGCGGTGCCGGCCGGGCCGACAGCTTCCGCCGCCGGCCCGGGGCGCTATGGGGCCCTAGCGCCGTTTCCGTCTGACGCCGCCGCGCTGTCCCGGTCGCCCGGCGGTGGAGCGGCCCTTGGCGCCCACCGCGGCCTCGACCGCCTCGTCCACTGCCGATTGCCGTGCCAGCGGGTCGTCGGCGATCGCCAGATCCACCGCCTCCAGCCGCTTGATCTCGTCGCGCAGGCGCGCCGCTTCCTCGAACTCCAGGTTCTCGGCGGCCTTGCGCATCTCGGCCCTGAGCCCGTCCAGATGCGCCTCCAGATTGGCGCCGTGCAGCGGCTTGTCGATCTGCGCGGTGACGCGGTTCATGTCCACGTCGCCTTTGTAGAGCCCGGCGAGGATATCCTCGACGTTCTTCTTCACCGTCGCCGGCGTGATGCCATGTTCCTCGTTATAGGCGATCTGCTTGGCGCGGCGGCGCTCGGTCTCGCCCATCGCGCGTTCCATGCTGCCGGTGATGCGGTCGGCGTACATGATCACCCGGCCCTCGGCGTTGCGCGCGGCCCGGCCGATGGTCTGGATCAGCGAGGTTTCCGAGCGCAGGAAGCCTTCCTTGTCCGCATCCAGAATCGCCACCAGCCCGCATTCGGGGATATCCAGCCCCTCGCGCAGCAGGTTGATGCCGACCAGCACGTCGAAGGCGCCCAGCCGCAGATCGCGCAGGATCTCGATCCGCTCGATGGTGTCGATGTCGGAGTGCATGTAGCGCACCTTGATGCCCTGTTCATGCAGGTATTCGGTCAGATCCTCGGCCATTCGCTTGGTCAGCGTGGTGACCAGGGTGCGGAACCCCTGGGCCGAGACGCGGCGGATCTCGTCCATCACATCGTCGACCTGGGTATCGACCGGGCGGATCTCGATCACCGGGTCCAGCAGGCCGGTGGGCCGGATCACCTGTTCGGTGAAGACGCCGCCGGTCTGCTCCAGCTCCCAGGCGGCGGGGGTGGCCGAGACGAAGACCGACTGCGGCCGCATGGCGTCCCATTCCTCGAACTTCAGCGGTCGGTTGTCCATGCAGGAGGGCAGGCGGAAGCCATGTTCGGCCAGGGTGAACTTGCGGCGATAGTCGCCCCGGTACATGCCGCCGATCTGCGGCACGGTGACATGGCTTTCGTCGGCGAAGACGATGGCATTGTCGGGGATGAATTCGAACAGGGTGGGGGGCGGCTCGCCGGGCGCGCGGCCGGTCAGATAGCGCGAGTAGTTCTCGATCCCGTTGCAGACGCCGGTGGCCTCAAGCATCTCCAGATCGAAACTGGTGCGCTGCTCCAGCCGCTGCGCCTCCAGGAGCTTGCCCTCGGCCACCAGCTGGTCGAGCCGCTGGCGCAGCTCCTTCTTGATGCCGACGACGGCCTGCTGCATCGTGGGTTTCGGCGTGACGTAGTGGGAATTGGCATAGACCCGGATACGCTCGAAGGAATCGGTCTTCTCGCCGGTCAGCGGGTCGAATTCGGTGATGCTCTCCAGTTCCTCGCCGAAGAAGGACAG
>JBFXGQ010000544.1:0-3379 GCA_050177915.1 Pseudodonghicola sp.
GCTGACCGAATTCATGCACCCCCGCGCCGAGGAGATCGCCGGCATGCTGCCCGCCGCCATGGGCGCCAAGGTCGAGGCCAACCCCAGGACCATGGCGCGGCTCGACCGCTGGTTCAACAAGGGCCGCCGGGTGCGCACCCACCGGCTGGGCAACTTCCTGATGCTCTACGTGCTGGGCGGGCTGCGCGGCTATCGCCGCCGCACCCTGCGCCACAGGTACGAGCAGGCGCATCTGGCGCGCTGGCTGGACAAGGTGAAGGCCGCGGTGGCGCAGGATTACGCCGTCGCGGTCGAGCTGGTCCGCTGCCGCCGGCTGGTCAAGGGCTACTCCGACACCCATGCCCGCAGCCTGTCGAAGTTCGACAGGGTGATGGAGGGGGCGGATCTGGTTCGCGGCCGCGCGGATGCCGCCCAATGGATCGCCCGCCTGCGCGAGGCCGCGCTGCAGGACGAGAAGGGCGCGGCGCTGGACGGCGCCATTCTGACCGTGCGCAGCTTCGCCTGAACGCACCTCTGACCGCATGATCCCGATGCGCCCGCCCCGACAGGTGGCGGGCGCATGTCCTTCCGACCCCGGCCGCCGCCAGGACCTAGTCCAGATCGAGCCAGAGCGTCCCGTCCCGATAGCCGCCGCGGATCAGATGGCCGCGCTGGCGCACCTCGGGGAACATCTCCTCCCAATCGCGGAAACGGTCGCGGCTGACCACCCGCGCGCCCAGATCCCGCGCCGCCGCCAGCAGCGTCGGATCGGCGGGCTCGCCCCGGGGGACCACCATCACGCGGTCTGCCGGCAGGCCCAGCAGCCGGCCCAGCGTGCCGTCGTGCTGATAGCGCCCGGCCAGCTTGTAGCCCGCATTGGCGTCGAATACGACGCCGGGGGTGTAGCCCCTCGACGACAGGTGGCCGATCACCTCGCGCACCGTGGCGATCTGCGGCGTGCCGTCCTTCCAGTGCATCACGTTCGACCCGTCCACCACGATCCACCGGTGCACCCGGCGGCGCCGCAGCAGCCCGCGCAGCACCAGCAGCAGACTGGCAAGCGCCGCCGGCCCTGCCAGCAGCAACAGATCCGACAGGCCGGGAAAGCTCAGGGCGAGGGCGATCCCGGCGAGCGAGACAAGAAACAGAAGGACGGGCACAATCGGCATGAGATGACGTTATCGCGCCGCGCCGGGATGCCCGGGCGCGGCACCTCCTCCCCCAGACAGGTTCAACTTTCCACCAACAGCGCCTCGGCCACCGCGCGGGCGATCACCCGCTCCTCATTGGTGGGGATCACCAGAACCTCGGTCGGGCCGGTGCCGATGCGGACCTCGTCGGTGGCATTCGCCTCGGCGTTCAGCCCCAGACCGAGGAACTCCATCCCCTCGACGACCCGGGCGCGGATCGGGGCCGCATGTTCGCCGATGCCGCCGCAGAACACCAGCCCGTCGATGCCGCCCAGGATCGCCGCCATCGCGCCCAGCTCGCGGCGGATGCGGAAGACGTAGTAATCCACCGCCTGCGCCGCCCGCGGATCGTCGCTGGCCAGGAGCGTGCGCATGTCGTGGCTGATCTCCGACAGGCCCTTGAGGCCGCTTTCGTTGTAGAGGATGCGCTCGATCTCGGCCGCGGCCATCCCCTGCCCCATCAGATAGAGCAGCACGCCCGGATCGAGCTGGCCGCAGCGGGTGCCCATCGGCAGCCCGTCGAGCGCCGAGAACCCCATGGTCGAGCCGATGCTCTGGCCGTCCCGGATCGCGCACATCGAGGCACCGTTGCCCAGATGCGCCACCACCACCCGGCCCCTGTGCAGTTCGGGCCAGTCCTGTTTCAGGCAGGAGGTGATGTAATCGTAGCTCAGCCCGTGGAAGCCGTAGCGCCGCACGCCCTGCTCGTAATACTTGCGCGGCAGCGCGAAGGTGTCGTTGACGAAGGGATGGCCGCGGTGAAAGGCGGTGTCGAAACAGCCGATCTGCACCGCCTGCGGGAACTCCCTGCGCGCGGCCTCCACCGCGGCGAGGTTGTGCGGCTGGTGCAGCGGCGCCAGCGATTCCAGCGTGCGCAGCTGGGCGATCACCCGGTCGGTCAGCACCTCCGGCTCGCCGAAGGCCTTGCCGCCATGCACGACGCGATGCCCCACGCCGCGCACCGTGCGCCCCTCCAGCACCGGCTCGATGGCGTGCAGGATCTCGTGCAGCGCCACCGCGTGATCGGCCGGACCAAGCTCGCGCGCCTCGCCGCCCTTGATGCTGAGCCGCGCCAGCGGGCCCAGGTTCTCCACCTGCCCGGCGCGCAGCAGCACCGGCTCCTCCGCCGCCTGATAGACCCCGAATTTGACCGAGGAGCTGCCGGCGTTCAGCGTCAGGATCGCGCTCATGTCACCGGCTCCCCGGCGGTCTTCGACGCATGGGCGGCGGCCAGCGCCGCCACCGCGCAGGACACCAGCCGCGACTTGTCGCTGTCGGCGCGGCTGGTCAGGATGATCGGGCATTTGGCGCCCATCACCACGCCGCCGGCCTCGGCATTGGCGAGGAAGGTCAGCTCCTTGGCCAGCATGTTGCCGGATTCGAGGTTCGGGGCGACCAGGACGTCGGCCCGCCCCGCCACCAGCGACCGGATGCCCTTGGTCGCCGCCGCCGCCAGGTTGACCGCATTGTCCATCGCCAGCGGCCCGTCCACCAGCCCGCCGGTGATCTGGCCGCGATCGGCCATTTTCGACAGCGCCGCGGCGTCCAGCGTCGAGGGGATCGCGGGGTTGATCGTCTCCACCGCCGACAGCACGCCGACCTTGGGTTCCTCGATGCCCAGCGCATGGGCCAGGTCGATGGCGTTCTGCACGATGTCGGCCTTGGCGGCCAGGTCGGGGGCGATGTTGATCGCGGCATCGGTGACCATCAGCAGATGGTCCAGCCCCGGCACGTCCATCACGAAGACATGGCTCAGCCGCCGGCCGCCCTTGCGCAGCCCGCCGTCGCGCTTGACCACCTCGCGCAGCAGCACGTCGGTATGCAGATGCCCCTTCATCACCGCCGCCACCTCGCGCTCGTGCACCATGCGCACGGCCTCCTGCGCGGCCAGCGCGTGGTCGCGGATATCGACCAGCCGATAGGGCGAGATGTCGATGCCCTCGGCCTCCGCCGCCTCGGCGATGCGCAGCGCATGGCCGACCAGCACCGGCTCGATCAGCGTGTGCCTGGCCGCCAGGATGGCGCCGGCCAGCGCGTCGGGCTTCTCGGGCGCCACCACCGCGGTGGGGATCGCCGTCAGCGGTTCCGCCATCGCCAGCAGGTGGTCGAAATGCACATGGCGCTGCAGCGTCAGCCCCGGCAGGTCGCCGGCGGCGAAGCTCAGCGGTTTTTCCGGCGCATAGACCTGCGCCTCGCCCTCCAGGATGCGG
>JBFXGQ010000545.1:0-3372 GCA_050177915.1 Pseudodonghicola sp.
AGCATCGTCCAGAACCGCCGCAAGGTCGCTGCCGGAATCCGAGGTCCGAGGGCAGGGATGTCTCGCTCCAGATAGGTGCGCAGGAAATCCAGACGCCAGTCCATACTTGCCCGATCGCTCGCGGCCTGAAAGCTGTCGGGAAAGCCGCCGCGCAGCCAGAGCAAGTTCAACTGATCGGCCCCCACCTCGTCAGGCTGCAAGGGGGGCATTTCAACATATCGAACACGACCGGCGAGGGATTCCGCCGTTTGGTGCAAGAGGATATTGGAAGCCGATCCCAATAGCAGGAACTGTCCCGTCCGAAACCCGGCCCGCCGACGCTGATCGATCTGGCCGCGCAAGGTTCTGAAGAGGTCAGGCATCTGCTGCACCTCGTCGAGGATGACGAGTTTGCCCGCCTGTTCGTCCAGATAGAGATCTGGTTCAGTCAGGATTTGCCTGTCCGCCTCACGCTCAAGGTCGAGATAGACAGATGGGCGCTCTGATGCGATGTCGAGTGCAAGTGTTGTCTTTCCGACCTGTCGGGGGCCGAGAAGGACCACAGCCGCTTGGCTCTCCAAGGAAGACTGAACGAATTGTTGGGTCTTGCGTTTGTACATACCTTGCAATTACTCCACGATACGGAAGATTTGCAAGGTTAATCTTACCTGCGGCCATAGCTAGTTGCTCAAGCCGAAGTATCTTACTGCCCCAGCAAAACAGCCGTGGCCAAGGAGCATCGACGCAAAATGAGTGCATTCAAATCTGTATCCAAGGGCCTCGAAGAGGCTCTGGCCTTCGCGAATGGCGATTTGGCCGACGCCAAAGTGCATGAAGTGTCCGTGGCGGAGGTCGATGTCGCCGAAGTCCGGCAACGGACGGGCCTGTCCCAGGCCGAGTTCGCCAAGAGCATTGGCGTCGCGAAAGGTACGCTCCTGAACTGGGAACACGGGCGCCGGCACCCGACAGGCCCAGCACAGGTTCTGCTGGCATTGATCGCCAAGAAGCCTTCCGTCGTACAGGACCTCTTGCGCGGGGCGTGAACCGGGGCCTAAGCCCCGATCCTCTTGATGCGGATTCCGAGCTTGCGGGCCTTGTCGACGATGTTCTCGGTGATGCCCGAACCGGGCGTGGCAATCAGACCCTGTGGCATGGTTTCGAGCATCTTGTCGTTGCGCTTGAAGGGGGCGGCCTTGCCGTGGCTCTTCCAGTCGGGCTTGAAGACCACTTGGGTAACGCCACGGGTATCTGCCCAGCGGGCCGCGATCATCTCGGCACCTTTGGGCGTACCGCCGTGCAGCAGCACCATGTCGGGATATTTCGTATGGGTGGCATCGAGGACGGACCAGATCAGATCGTAGGCGTGATAATCCCCGCCCGAGAAAGCGATCCGCGTGCCTTCGGGGCAGTGCACCTCGGTCTCTTTGCGGCGCTTGGCCGAGAGATAGGCCCGGCTGTCCACCACGGCGGAAGTCAGGCCGCGATGCGAGACCTTGGAACCGGTGCGGGGCAGCCAAGGAGACCCGGTGGCGGCCGAGAAGTGGTCCACGGCCAGATCGCGCATCTGTTCGATGGCGTCGCGATGGTCCCAGAGCTTAAGCCCGATCAACTGGAGGCGTTCCAGTTCAACCGAAGCGACCTCGGAACCGTCCTGGATGGCCAGACTTTCCCGGACCTCGAATTCGTTATCGTCGAGAAGCTTCTGGATATGGGCAAGCCGGCGATGGAAGATCGAGGTGAGGGACCAGAGCATCTCTTCGAGATTGTCTTCCAACTGGCTGCCGGTGAGGAGGCCGATAGTGGTGTCGAAAAGTGTCGCCATGGCGAGCTCGACCTCGTCAGGCTGGGGCAGGGGGCGATGATCGGTCTCGCCGGGTCCTGGTGTTGCGCCATGAAGTGCGAGGTGGTCGAGGATGGCGGAGGTTACGCCGGTTTCCTCGGGGATGTCTGTCTGATGGGGCATTGTCTGGTTCCTCTGATTGATCTGACCCGATTTGGATGGGGCGATAACAGGACCGGCGGCGACCGGGCCGCATCCGTCAGGATCGAAGCGCAGCGGAGAATGCGCCCAGGGCCGGAAAATTGCTCCCGCGAGGAATGAGCCGAAGGCTCAGGGGAATTTTCTGGTGCGGGGCGCATTGCTGTCCGGGCGAGGAGCACTCTGCTCCGACCCGCCGGTCCATCGCTCCTCTTTTCCAAACGGGTTCAGATCGAACCCGCGGAACCTTTGCCCTGTCGGACGTCACTTATGGGGCTGGCGCTCACCCGTCCTCGATCTCCAGACCTTGTACTTTCATGGCCTCAAGCAACGACCGGCGCAGCGCATCTTTGCCAAATGCCCGCAGATCGTCGTTGAAATCGCCCATGTTTGGCACGAGACCACCACAGGCAATACCAAGCGATTCCAGTTGGTTACGCAGTCTCAGTGATGCGGTTCGTCCCGCTTCGTCATTGTCCCGCGCGATCCAGATACGCTTGATCCCCGGCGGCGGGATGAAGAGGCCGAGATGGGTGGCAGTGAGACAGGAGGCGAGGTCAAACTCGGAGAGAGCCGTGCCGACCGAGAGGGTGTTCTCGAGACCTTCACCGACGATGAGATCGCTGCGCGCCTTGCCGGACCAGAAGCGGATGGCATGGCCGTGCAGCTGTCCGAGGATCCGCTTCGGGCTCTCGATCTCGGCCAAACCGCCGGTGGACGGGTCGAGATAGAAGCGTGCGCAGCCGGTGATCTGGCCCCGATTGTCGGTGATCTTCGCGAGCAGGGCAGGGGCCCTTTGCGGCGGATCGGCGTCGTCCTCGCCCTGCCGCAGGAAGACCCGCGGGTGATAACGCAGCGCCGGACCCAGCCGTGTGATACCGCGCCTTTGCAGATAGGTGGCGGCCAGAGTTCCAAGAACCGGCTTGCCACCGGCAAAGAGTTTGCGCGCCCGGGCGATGCGTTTGCTAGAATCTGCATCCGGGCGCTCAGCCCTTTCGGTTTCACGAGGTGCGGCAGGGCAGGGGGCCTCGCCCAGAAAGGACCGGGCTTCCCTCAGCGTTTCCTGGAGTGTGATCGACCCAAGCCGTTCCTGCAGCAGGTCGATCAGGTCGCCATACTCACCCGTCGCGAAATCTTGCCAGGACCCGCCTTTACGACCACCCTGCGCCTGCAGACGGATGGCGAGGCTCTGGCCCTTTGCACCGGACGTGTCGCCGACCTGCCAATAATTGCCCTGCTTGCGCCCCTCGGGGAAATACTGGCGGCAGAAACTCTCGGCACGGTCTGCCAGATCGGCCGAGAGGTCTGCGATGCTGCGCCGCGCGCTCATGCGGCGGCATCCGTTGCGCTTGCATCGACCGGGTGGTCGGCGAGCACCCGCTCCAGCACGTCAGTGCCATCCACCGGGATGAACA
>JBFXGQ010000546.1:0-3359 GCA_050177915.1 Pseudodonghicola sp.
GTGGGGGGGGGGGGGGCCACGACGCGCGGCCGCCCGCTGTCAGGTCGGAAAGGGGATCAGAAAAGGAAATTGTCCGCGTCGCGCAGATCGGCCACCGTCACGTTCTCGACCAGAACGGTCACATCGGCGAAGGAGATCAGCACATCGCCGCCCTTGCGGGCGAACTCCAGGTCCCCGAGGCGCGCGGCGCCGCTGTCGATCTCGATGAGGTCGAGACCGATCTGGAAATCGGTGATCCGGTCGGCGCCGTCGCCCTTGCCGAACTGGAACCTGTCCCGCCCGGCGTCGCCGCTGAGCACGTCATCGCCGCTTTCGCCGGCGAGGATGTCGTTGCCGACGCCGCCGCTCAGCCGGTCGTTGCCGGTCCCGCCGCTCAGCCTGTCGGCGCCGCCCTGGCCCAGCAGGGTATCGGCGCCGCTCTGGCCCAGCAGGGTGTCGTTGCCGGCCCCGCCGAGAAGCCGGTCGTTGCCGCTGCGCCCGCTGAGACTGTCATTGCCCCTGCCGCCGAAGATCTGGTCGATGGTCACCCCGGCATAGATGTCGCCGACCAGCCTGTCGCGGACCTCGGTCCCGGTGACGAGGCCCACCGTCTTGCCGGCGAACTCGAGGATCTCGACGGATTGCAGGGTGTCGTAGCCCTTGGCGCTGGAGACGATGACGCCATCGTCGCCGAAGGGCCGGATCCTGGCCGGCTGATAGGGGGTGCCCAGCACCAATGTGTCGATGCCGGCGCCGCCGTCGACGAAGTCATCGCCGGTGCCCAGCGTCAGCCGGTCGTTGCCGTAGCTCATGCTGTAGATCGAGCCGGTGTTCCAGTAGGAGATCACCGTATCGCTGCCGCCGAACAGCGCCTGCTCGACGCCGGCGCCATAGAGCAGGTTCAGCACGTTCACGTGCATGTCGGTATAGGTCATCAGCGGCACGCCGTTCTCGCTGAAGCTGAGGCCGCGAAGGGTGCCGCCGCTCAGCCCGAAGGAGTTGTAGCTGAAATCGCCGGTGAAGGAGACGTAGACCGAGCCGGCATAACCGGTAATCTGTGTGGAGTTGGCCACGAGCACCTGGTCGAAATCCAGCGAGAGAAGATCGTTGGCCGTCCAGTTGTCCATGCTGGGGTGGAAGGTAATCGTCGTCATGGGAAGAGGCTGCTCCGCCTTAGGTCTACTCGATAATTCCGCGCGGTCCTCCCGGTGGGCGGGGGCCGCCCGGGACGTCGCAGGGAACATTTAAGGCATGTGTCGGCAGGGAGCCAAGCACGCGGAGGTGGCATTTTCAGGTGCCGTGGCGGAACCCGGCGCGCCGGGGTCGTGGATCTGCCGCCGATGTCGCCAGCGCCGGACAGGACGCGAAAGTCACGCAACGGATTCTGCCCATGCGGCAGTAAGACGGGTTGTTCCGCCCGACAAAAACGATTAGTTTTCAACGCAAACCGGGGCAAATGCAGAAACGGGACGATCATGGATCTTCGCGCCTACACCCGCCAGTACGCCAAGCAGGACAACCGTCTTGCGGCGCTCAGCTATTTCGGAACCTTCGCTGTCTATTTCGGATCGCTCTATCTGGCGATCGCCTATGCCAACCTGTGGTATGTGATGCTGCCCGCAGGGGTCGTGCATGCCTTCTCCGCCGTGCGCCTCTATGTGCTGCAGCACGATTGCGGCCACCATTCCCTGTTCGAGACCCGGGCGCAGAACGAATGGGCTGGGCATGGTCTGTCGCCCTTCACCTTCGCGCCCTTCGAGGTGATGAAGCAGAACCACAACCTGCATCACACCGGCGTCGGCAATCTGGAGCATCGCGAGACTGGCGAGATCCATACCATGACGCTGCGCGAATGGAACCGGGCCGGGTTCGGCCAGCGGCTGGTCTACCGGCTCTATCGCAACCCCTTCGTGCTGATGCCGTTGGGGGCGCTGTTCACCTATTTCATCCGCTACCGCTGGCCCAAGAACGCGGCCCGATTCGGCGTCAGGGGCGTGCTGCTGCACAACCTCTCGGTGCTGCTGTGGCTGGGGCTGCTCTATGGGCTGTCGGGCTGGCAGGGGCTGGGCATCTATTTCGCCTTCTCGCTGCTGGGTGGCATGATCGGCGTTTTCCTGGTCTATCTGCAGCATAATTTCGAGGATACCTATTGGGACCGGCGCCCCGATCTGGACCCGCAGCTGGCGGCGCTCCAGGGCTCCTCGGCGTTGGACTTCGGCTGGTTCTTCGATCTGGCGGTGGCCTGCATCACCCTGCACGACATCCACCATTTCAATGCCCGCATCCCGTCCTACCGGCTGCGCGCCTGCCACTACAACCTGCCGCCGGAGTACGCGCCGCGGCGGATCAAGTTTCCCGAGGCAGTGGCGGCGCTGAACCTCAAGCTCTGGGATGAGGAGGCCAAGCGGCTGGTGCCCTTTCCCAAGCGGCGGCGGCAGGGGGCGCAGACCGCCGCGGGCTGAACCGGCCGGGCGGGAGGGTATCCGTGGCGTTGCCGGTCCGCGGGACAATGTGCGGCGTATATTTTTTGTATATACATTTCCGCCGCGACTGGAGTAATCTCTCCCGCATCTCCCGCCGCTGCGGGCAGGGGGGGGCGATCACGGCCATGACAACGGCGACCAAGAAGGAGCAGAAATGACCCGACTGACCGATATTCGCGGCATCGGCCCGGCGTTGGCGCAGGCGCTGGCCGAACTGGGGCTGAACAGCGTCGAGGATCTGGCCGCTGCCCGTCCCGAGGATCTGAGCAAGCTGTCCGGCATCGGACCGCGCCGGGCGCAGGCGCTGATCGTCGCCGCCCAGGCGCTGCTGGAGACCATGGCCGGGGCCGGCGGTGCCGAAGCGCCCGCCGCGCCGAAAGCTGCCCCGAAAACCGCCCCGAAAACCGCCGCCAAGCCGGCGCCCAAGCCGCGCGCCGCGCGCGGTCGGGCCGGTGCCGGTGCGGGGGCCGCCAAGGCGCCGGCGCGTCCCGGTGCCCGGCCGCGCAAGGCCGCCGCCAAGGTCACTGCCAAGGCCGCGGGCGCCGTCGCGCCGGCGGTCAAGCCGGCCGTGCAGGCAGCGGCGAAACCCGCGGCAAAACCCGCGGCGAAACCCGCAACGGCGCCGGTCGTGCCCGATGCCCCGGTGATGGCACCCAAGCCCACCTCCGAGGCCGCGACCCGCGCCGGCAAGAAGGCCAAGGCGCGCGCCAAGGCCGCCAAGGCGGCCGAGAAGGCCGAGGCGCTGGCCAAGGAATTCGCCAAGGCCGCGAAGAAGGCCAAGCGCCGGGCGAAGAAGGCGGAAGAGAAGGAAAAAGAGGCCAAGGCGGTGGCCAGGAAGGCCCGCAAGAAGGCCGAGGGCAAGGCTCAGGACTGAGGTCCGGGCCGGGCTGCGCGCCG
>JBFXGQ010000547.1:0-3337 GCA_050177915.1 Pseudodonghicola sp.
TCACGCTCGGGGTGACGCCGCTGGCGATCGCCACCGGCGCGAGCGCCGCTAGCCAGAACGCGATCGGCATAGGCGTTCTGGGCGGCATGATCTCGGCCACCGTTCTTGCGGTCTTCTTCGTCCCGGTCTTCTTCGTGTTCGTCATGAAACTGTTCGGCCGCAAACGATCCGGGAAAGATGTTGCGCCAGACACTTCGGCCGGACATGCGTCAGCTCCGGCGGAGTAAGTCGGTGAGTTCGGCGCAGCAGCACACTCCGACTGCGGGTAGCGCGGTCCCGGCTGGCGATGTCCGTAAGCTGGATCAGCGAAGGCGCTTGTTTGAAGCGGTGATCGAGGTCGCGCTGGAGAAGGGATGTGCCCATGTCACGCTTGATGCCGTTGCCCGCGAGGCCGGCATCAGCAAAGGCGGGCTGCTCTATCACTTCAAGAACAAGGCTGAACTGATCACGGCGATGCTCAGCCACTACGATGATGGCTGGCTTGTGGATGCCTTTGAAGAGCTTTCAATCTCGAAGGAGCCAGAACCAATTGATCCTCTGGCCATCGCGATGCTTGTCGCGGTGGCCGAAGCACCATCCTTGCTCTGGGATAATCAAGCGAAGGCACGTGGCCGCCCCGTGGAACGCCTTCGCCCGTCTGGTGCATTTGAGCTTCTTTGCCGGCGGCTGGGCATGCGCGACCCAATTTCTGGGCCCTAGCAACATGTCGAGGTGAATAATTCTGACCAATGACGCTTAGACTGATTAGAAAAAGATTGACGCATATAAGGTGATTTCCGTGGCGTTAAGAAATACCACGCTTCGCATAGCATATTTTACTTCGGCATTCTTGTTTTCCTTTCCTGCTTTCTCCCAGAGTTTGCATGAGGCGCTTGCCCAGGCATACCAGAACAATGCGAGCCTGAACGCTGCACGTGCCGGCGTGAGAGTTACCAACGAATCCGTGCCGCTTGCGAAATCCACCTGGAGGCCGACCATTGTCGGCCAGGGTCAAATCAACCATCAAACGCAGTCTGGGACCGAGATTTTTACAGGATCCTTCGGAGTCTCGATCCAGCAATCGTTGTTCGACGGTTTTCAGACCCTGAGCAATGTCCGGGCGGCGGAAGCGCAGGTAAGAGCGGCAAATGAAAACCTGCGCAACACCGAGCAGAACATCCTCTTCAATGCGGCTAGCGCATATATGGATGTCGTGCGCGATCGTCAGATTGCGGTATTGCAGGAACGCAATCTTGAGGCGCTGAATGAGGAACTTCGCGCGGCGCGGTCCCGGCTGGAGGTCGGCGAGGGCACACAGACCGACGTCAGCCAGGCGCAGGCAAGTCGGGCTGCGGCAGTTGCCCAGCTTTCTGCTGCGCGCGCACAGGCGCAGGCAAGCGAAGCGCTCTACCGGCAGGTCGTAGGCGTTGCGCCGGGAAAAGTGAGCTCCAGAAACGCCGCCGCCAGTAAACTACCCGCGAATATCGATACTGCATTGAACCAGGCGATATCTGCCCATCCTGCGATAATAGCGACAGGGCATTTGATCGACGCGGCCTCATTCTCCGTCAAATCGGCCGAAGGCGCACTGCTTCCTTCCGTGAATGTTACGGCCGGTGTTTCATCGACCTATACCGACACGAGTTCGGGATTGCCCGGCGTTGGAATGAGTACGCGCGACGGCACCAGCAACAGCGCCAGTATCGGCCTGAACCTGACCATCCCGATCTACCAAGGTGGGCGTGTCTCCGCACAAGTCCGCCAGAAGAAGGAGGAGCTCGGACAGGCGCGGATTGAACTTGATGTTGCCCGTGATCAGGTGCGGCAGGCCGTGATGGCGGCATTTGCCCATTACATGGCAGCAGTTCAGGCTGGCGCCGCCAATCGCGAAATGGTTGCAGCGGCACGTCTTGCTCTGCAGGGGGTGACCGAGGAGCGCAATGTTGGTCAGCGTACCACGCTCGACGTTCTGAATGCGCAGGCTGATGTAATCAATGCACAGATCAACCTGGTGAGCGCTGAGCGCGATGCTGTCGTTGCCAGCTATGCAATTTTATCGGCCATTGGAGCCCTGACTGCCAGGAAGCTCGGATTGGCCGGCGCGATCCATGATCCAGCCGAGCACTATGATGCGGTGAAGGATCGGTGGGTTGGAACCCGTACACCGGATGGACGGTGATAGATGGGTCGCCTCACTTGTCGCAGAAGTATTTTCGAGCCCTATTTCACGAATTGACCTATCCTTTTCGACCGGGGGGATGCCTTGCCGACAACATTGAGAGATATCGCGGTTTTCCTTGACGCCTCATCAGGGGGCGAAAGAATTGGAACACATGCTGCCCGTATCGCCCTGGAACACGATGCCCATCTGATTGGTATCTATGGCGTCACACGCGATGGTGCTCATGCAACTTCAGAAGGGTTTGCACGAGGTGAGCATGCCATACGGGAGCTAGTCGAGCGCCGTCGGCTTCAGGATGAGAAAAACGCACTCGCCGCGGGCCGCCGTTTCGCCGAGTTTGCTCGCGAGCACAATATCAGTTCGGAGTTCCGGCTCGTATGGCAGGATGGCCCGGACGATGATGCCGTGCTTCGTGCCCTTCACTGCGATCTGGTCGTTGCCGCTCATCCCAGACCGGAGGGGCTGCCGGCAGGCTGGTCTGCAGAGCGCTTGCTTCTGACAACGGGAACACCCGTTCTCATCGTTCCTCAATCCTGGTCATACGGGGAGATCGGCAGGAATGTCATTATCGCATGGAACCGGAGCCGTGAAGCGCGCCGCGCCGTTAATGATGCCATGCCCTTCATTGCGCGCGCTCAGACCACAACCATCCTGACCATCGATGGTGAGCAGGACCCGGATCGATTTGGAGAAGATCCTGGCGCCAATCTTGCCGAGCATCTCAGGCGGCATGAGGTTGCGGCTGAGGTCATCCATGTTTCCTCTGAAGGCGTACCAGTCGCCGAGGTCATCGCCAGAGAGGCAAACGAACGGGGAGCCGATTTGCTGGTGTTCGGCGCCTATAGCCGCTCACGAACGAGCGAATTGTTGTTTGGCGGGACCACGCGCACACTGCTCGCTTCTCACTCAATCCCCCTGCTCGTTTCGAATTAAATGGAACCGATTGGCAGGGTATAGGCCGAGTGGGAGCGCTGACATGACAGCCTTTGCACCGCCGCGACGTATCAATTGTATCTCCTCGAGATTTAGGGCGTCCCCGAGGGTGGTCTAGCCGAGCAGTTCTGGGCCCGAGGAGAAGCAAACGATCGTGTCTCGGCCCGCATTGTCCGTCGTCTCTCACAGATAGGGCGAACCGAGCCATAGCAGGCGGTCGAGCAGGCGGGTCAGAAACGGGCG
>JBFXGQ010000548.1:0-3323 GCA_050177915.1 Pseudodonghicola sp.
CCACGTCAGCCACTGGGTCTTCGACCTCGACAACACGCTCTATCCGCCGCAGGCGCGGCTGTTCGACCAGATCGAACGGCGCATGACCGCCTTCGTGATGGAGGCGCTGAAGGTCGACCGGGCCGAGGCCGACCGACTGCGCAAGGACTATTGGGCGCGCTACGGCACCACGCTGGCCGGGCTGATGCGCGAACACGATCTCGACCCCGCGCGCTATCTGGTCGATGTCCACGACATCTCGCTCGACCATCTGGAGAAGGATGCCGAACTGGCCGCCCGCATCGCCGACCTGCCCGGCCGCCGCATCGTCTATACCAACGGCTCCGCCCCCTATGCCGAGCGGGTGCTGGCGGCGCGCGGCCTGTCCGGCCTGTTCGATGCGATCTATGGGGTGGAGCATGCGAATTACCGCCCCAAGCCCGAACGCGCCGCCTTCGAGACCATCTTTGCCCGCGACGGGGTGGAGCCGCAGCGCGCCGCGATGTTCGAGGACGATCCGCGCAATCTGGCGGCGCCGCATGCGATGGGCATGCGCACCGTCCATGTCGCGCCAGAGCCGCATGCGGCCGATCACATCCACCATCACACCGACGATCTGGCAGCCTTCCTGTCCCGGTTGACCTGAGATCGCACGGCAGGCTGCGACACACGCGCGTTGCGACAATTTGCGCGTATAATTTATGTCAGCAAGTCATACCTAGACAGTTCCAGATTCTTCTCGAATTCAGACTCACGAAGCGAAAGGCTGTCTATGTCCTCCTCCTCCGATCATCACGCCGATCTGCCGAGCCTCAAGACCACCGTCTGGCTCTTCATCGCCGTCACGGTCTTCCTCGCCCTCTGGGGCACCTCCATCGCGCTGTTCGGCGTCCCCGGCCTCTATATGCCCGCGGTGGCGCTGGTGCCGGTGATGTATGTGATCCTGATCCTGATCTCGCGCGGCTGACCACGCGCCCCCTCGGGGGACAGGATGTCATCTGGCCTCTCGCCCGCCTTGGCACTAGGGTGCCCGCACCCCAGGCGGAGAGAGGCCATGACCGACAGCTGCGACATCCTGATTTCCGGCGGCGGAATCGCCGGGCTGACCGCTGCGGCGGTCTTCGGACATGCCGGGTTCGACGTGATCTGCGTCGACCCCACCCCCCCGGTGACCGAGCGCGACGCCGAAGGATCGGACCTGCGCACCACCGCCATCCTGCAACCCGGTCAGGCGCTGATGGCGCGCTGCGGTCTCTGGGACCGGCTGGCGCCCGAGGCCGCCGCGCTGCAGATCATGCGTATCGTCGATGCCGGCGGCGAACTGCCGGAACCGCGCGTGGTGCGCGAATTCAACGCCGCCGACATTTCCGAAAAGCCGTTCGGCTGGAACCTGCCCAACTGGCTGCTGCGGCGCGAGCTGGTGGCGCATCTGGCCGGCCTGCCGAACGTCGATTTCCGACCCGGCACGGGCACCACCACCCTCTTCACCCGCACCGCCGAGGCGCGCGTCGGCCTTTCTGACGGCGCCCGCGTCACCACCCGGCTGGTGCTGGCCTGCGACGGCCGCAATTCGCCGATGCGCGAGGCCGCGGGGATTGCCGTGCACACCATGCGCTACGGCCAGAAGGCGCTGGCCTTCGCCACCACCCACCCGATCCCGCATGAGAATGTCTCGACCGAGATCCACCGCTCCGGCGGGCCCTTCACGCTGGTGCCGCTGCCGGATTATCAGGGCAGCCCCTCCTCCGCCGTGGTGTGGATGGAGCGCGGGCCGCGGGCGATGGAGCTGCTGCAGATGGCGCCCGAGGCCTTCGAGGCGGCGATGACCGAACGCTCCTGCGGGCTGTTCGGGCCGCTCAAGCTGGCCTCGCGCCGCACCGTCTGGCCGATCATCAGCCAGTCGGCAGAACGGATGGCAGCCGAGCGGGTGGCGCTGATGGCCGAGGCCGCGCATGTGGTGCCGCCGATCGGGGCGCAGGGGCTGAACATGTCGCTGGGCGATCTGCGGGCGCTGCTGGAGCTGGCCGAGGCGCGCCCCGAGGGACTGGGCGACGCGCAGATGCTGGAGGCCTATCACAAGGCGCGCCATGGCGAGGTGATGGTGCGGGTCAAGGGCATCGACCTGCTGAACCGCGCCTCGATGGCGGCGTCGCAGCCGTTGCGCGACCTGCGCGCCAGCGGGCTGAACGCGCTCTATTCGCTGGCGCCGGTGCGCAAGACGCTGATGCAGATGGGCCTGGGCGTGCGCTGAGGCGCGCTCAAAAGCACCGAGGGCGGCGCCCGGCCGCGGGCGGAAGCGAAGCGCCCGCCCAGGGGGGGCGGACGGGCGCTGCCCGGCGCAGACGCCGGGCGGGACATCAGTTCAGCGTGGCGCTCACAGCACCTGATCCGCCACCCGTTTCAGCCGCGCCACCGTCGCCGGCACGTCATAGAGCTTGTCCAGCCCGAAGAGCCCCAGTCGGAAAGTCATGAAATCGGCCGGCTCGTCGCATTGCAGCGGCACGCCGGCGGCGATCTGCATGCCGAGGGCGGCGAATTTCTTGCCGTTCTGGATCTCCGGGTCGTCGGTATAGCTCACCACCACCCCCGGCGCACCGAAGCCCTCGGCGGCGACCGAGACGACGCCCTTCTCCTTCAGCATGGCGCGCACGGAATTGCCCAGCTCCCACTGCGCCGCGCAGAGCTTGTCGAAGCCATAGGCCCGGGTCTCGGCCATGGTGTCGCGGAAGGCGCGCAGCGCGTCGGTCGGCATGGTGGCGTGATAGGCATGGCCGCCAGCCTCATAGGCCTGCATGATCTGCCGCCATTTCTTCAGATCCAGTGCGAAACTGTCGCTCTGGGTCTCGGCCAGCCGCGCCTCGGCGCGCGCCGACAGCATCACCAGCCCGGCCGAGGGCGAGGCGCTCCAGCCCTTCTGCGGGGCGGAGATCAGCACATCGACCCCGGTCTTGCCCATATCGACCCAGGCGCAGCCGGAGGCGATGCAGTCGAGCACCATCAGCGCCCCCACCTCATGCGCCGCCGCGGCCAGCGCGGTGACGTAGTCGTCGGGCAGGATCACCCCGGCGGCGGTCTCCACATGCGGGGCGAAGACGATGCCGGGCCGATGGTCGCGGATCGTCGCCACCACCTCTTCGATCGGCGCGGGGGCAAAGGGCGCGGGCAGCGCGTTGCCCACCTGCCGCGCCATCATCACCGCCGCATGCGCGGTCAGCCCGCCGGTCTCGATGATCTGCGACCAGCGATAGGAGAACCAGCCGTTGCGCACCACCAGCACGTTCTCGCCCCGGGCGAACTGGCGCGCCACCGCCTCCATCGCATAGGTGCCGCCGCCGGGCACCAGC
>JBFXGQ010000549.1:0-3323 GCA_050177915.1 Pseudodonghicola sp.
GCTGCTGTTGTCGGCGACCACCCGCACCAGGCCCCAGGCCCCGTTCCAGAGCGCATCCTGCGACCCGAAGGAATAGGGCGTATCCGACACCCGCAGCCGCAACAGCACCTCTTCGCGATGGGTGCGCAGAAGGTCGAACAGCTGCTGCCGGGTTTCGCTGCCGTCGAAGACGACACCGCGGCGCATCGCCTTCTCGCTGACAGCGATGAAATTGCTGTCGTAGACGAAGGCCGCGCGAAACTCGAAATGCTCCGAGATGCCGATCTCCTGCGCAGCGATGCGCCCTTCGGTGTTGAAGCAATCGGCGAGCTGCCCCTCCATATCCTCCCAGAAGGCCCGATCAGAGGACCCGGCCGGCCAGGCGCTCGGCCCCTTGGCCGTCCACTTGCGATACTGGTCCGGCCGCCCCGCGCGCGCCATGCGCAGCCCGCTGCGTGTGCCCTGCAGCGTCTCGCAACGGCGCACCAGCGTGTCGGTGGGGGTGATCGGGTCGCGTTCCGAGCTGGCGCCGGGGAACATCTGGTCGATGTGGCGCGTCCAGGTGTAGCCCTCGACATTGAAGGTGTGCTGCACTTCCTGCGCGCCCTGGATCAGGCGGAACTGCATCGTATCCCTGTCGAACACCTGGAAGATCGGCGTCGCCGGGTCGTCGTGCAGATACGACAGCATCACATTCGCCGGATCTCCCGCATCGCCGGCCTTCTGGCGGCTGATCTCGCAGCGGTCGGTGACGCCGGCCTGCAGCCGCGCCACCCAGTCCTGCACCCTGAGCGTGAGGTCGCAATCCGAACCGAGCCGAGAATCCTCGCCCAGCCGCAGCGGGAAGGGCTCGCCGCGATAGTTGACCAGATAGGGGTCGTGATGATCGACCGAGATGCTCTCGGGCCGCGCCGGCGGCGCCACCGGGCTGGCCAGCCGCGCCCCGGTCCCGGGCGCATGGCCCGCCGCCTTGGCGCGGTAGTCGGTCAGATAGGTCCTTAGGAAATCCGGCGCCGAATAGCGGGTGCCGTGATAGTCCACCGTGACCCGGTCGAGCAGCGCCGCGGACAGGCCGGCCTGATGGCTCGGATCGCCCGGCCGCCCGGCGGCCAGCCAGGCCGGCGGCAGATCGACGGGCCGCCCGGCCACCGGCCAGGCCGGCGGCAGATCGCCCGGCCGCCCGTTCCACCCCGTCCCGTCCCGGCTCAGCTGCGAGGCGCAGAATTTCACCATCTGCTGCAATTGCGCATCGACCTGCCCGGCGCCTGCCCCGCCGGCCGCAAGCGCGCCGGCCGCGGCGCCATAGCGCGCCTCGCAGGCCAGCCGCAGCATGCCCTTCATCGCCATCGTGTCGCCGCCGGCCAGCGCCTTTTCCACCGCGTCCGGGGCGACGTTGTTGCGCGGATCATAGAGCAGGGCGAAATCGGCGATCGAGAGCGCGAATTCGCGATAGCTGAGCTTGTCGCTGTCGACCGGCATCAGATCGACGATCACCTTGCGCGCCCCGACATCGAGCGGGCTTGCCAGCACCAGTTCGCGGTCGACGCGCGGCGCGCTGCAGGTGACCTCGTCGGGGTTGCAGACCTGCGCCGTCTGCGGCTCGATCACCAGCGCGGTGTAGAAGCCGTGCTGCTGAATCGAGGACGGGCCGAAGTGATCGTGGCTGAACACCGTGCGCAGGGTCCGGTCCGCCTTGCCGATGCCGCCGACATCCTCCGGCGCGCGGGTGTCCGACAGGATCGGATCGGCGAACCAGCGCTGCGTCGTGGTCTGGAACAGGGCGCGATGCCTGGACAGGGCCAGGGTCCAGATCTTGTGATCATAGGCGGCGCTGACGTGCCACAGCTTCTTCTCCGCGTCCCAGGTGCACAGATCGCCCTTGTCGCCCTCGGAATACTCCCGCATCAGCAGCGCGCCGGGATCTCGGCTGAAACTTACCAGCCCGGCCGAGGCGGTGTTCTTGGCGGCGCAGATCCGTGCCGCGATCTCGTCCGGCGCGAAGGTGCCGTCCTCGTAGTTGAACCCGTTCCCCGAGCCGTCGGAGGAGGTGACGTCGAATTTCACCAGGTGGATGTGCTGGCCGATGGTGTCGGTCGGCGTCTTCACCTGGAAATCGTCCAGCTCCAGCTCCTTCGGCAATTCGTTGGTATGGCGGAACTCGATGCATTCGCCCGACAGCGCGCGGAAGAAGAACGGCTCCTCGTCCGCCGTGACGCGGGCGGAGATCCTGCCGCCGCCCTCCTTGTAGCTGTCCGAGCCCCTGTGGCCGCCCGAGGCTTCGGTCAGCACGTTGATCCGCGCCTGCGGATCGTGCCAGCCGGCGCGGTTGGTGATCAGATCGACCTGCACCGCCGAACCCTTGTAGCGGCGGTAGCCCACCACCGCCGGGTCGGGCGTGAAGGCCGCCCCGGCCAGTCCCTTGAGGAACGGATCGCCCTCGATCACATGGGCGCCGCGCTGGATCTCCCGCGCGTCGGTGCCGTCCATGTAATAGAGCCGCGGCGGGCCGGCGGGGTAATACGTCGGATCGCTGCGCTGGTGCGCCACCCAGTTCGACACCTCGGCGTCGCCCGCCGGCGTCCCGCCGGTCAGCGCAGCGCCCCCCGCCACGGTCAGGATCTGGAAACTCGTCCCGCCGGAGACGAAGCTGTAGCTGTCCGCATCGTTGCGCGCGATCTGCCCGAAGGCGGTGGGCGCGCCGCAGGGATCGGCAAAGGGCGCACCGGGCTTGGCCGGCGCGCCGTTGACGGTGAACAGCTTGCTGCCGCCCAGCGACTGATAGCCGCCCGCCAGCGGCACGAAGGCCGAACCGCTGCCATCGGGACGCAGCAGCGACAGCGCCCGGCCGCCCGGCAACGCCCCGTCATGGTGGAACGCCATGGCCGAGCGTTCGATCGGCGCGCCGTCGTAGTCCAGCAGATCGACGCTCAGCCTCTCCAGCTTCATCGTCATGTCGCCCAGCGCCAGCGCGGTCGCCAGCACCTGCGACTGCAGCGCCTCGCGGGATCTGAGCGCGGGATCGGCCAGCGCCGAGGCCAGGTCGGTGGTGCCCGGATCGGCGGCCAGCCGCTCGGCCACATCCGGCGGCAGCTCGAAGGGCAGCGCCCGGCTGCTGGCGTCGGTGACCACATGGCGCGGCAGCCCGCCGTCAAGGTATTCGCCGGTCACCTCATCGCCATCGAGTGCGCGGGCGATGTCCATCGGCGCCTGCGGCGGCCGGTGGCCCGGCTGGCCGGCGATATAGAACGGGTAGCCCGCGAAAGTGTCGATCTCCGCCACCGGATCGGCGCTCACCGCGCCGGCCTTGTCCAGCTTGGCCGCCGCCTCGGGGTAGCTCGGCAGCA
>JBFXGQ010000550.1:0-3307 GCA_050177915.1 Pseudodonghicola sp.
CTGCCCGCTGACGGTGGAGCGCGGCAAGATCGTGCTGGCCGAGTTCGGCTATGGCGGGGCGCTGAAACCGTCCTTCCCGAAATGGGTGATCGACGGCACCAAGCCGACCCGCGCCGCCTGGCTGCTGAAGGAAAAGATGCTGCCGCCGATCTACTGGAAGGCCATGCTGCGCGGCAAGGAATGGATGGCCAGGCCCGAGAAGGTCACGGTGAGCGGGCAGTAACGCCCATGCCGACGTTGGAAAGGGCCGCTCCGGTCAGGGGCGGCCCTTGCTATTTGCGGCGGGGTCTAGCTCCGGCAGTGGCCCTATGCGCAGACACGCCCGAACAGCGCCGCCGGACCCAATCTTAGCATCTTCGCAATAGACAGGGCTGGCGCGCGCCCGGCGCGGGTTGCGCCGGGCCGAGATGCGGATGTTAGAGTGTTACCGCCCGAAGTTGCCCAGCTCGCGGAAATCCATCGACTTCAGCGCCTCAAGCATCACGGCGATATCGTCGCCCTTGGCCTGGACCAGGATGCGGTTGTCGATCAGCCCGGTGATCTCGCGGTCCTGCACCATGAATTTCTGCCGGCCCACCCGCTCGATCTTGGCGCCGATGGCGCTGGCGTTGCCCAGCATGCCGGCCATGGCGCCGACCATCGGGTTGTCGGCGAGCAGGGTGATGGTGAAGCTGTCGCCGTTGCCGTTGCTGTATTTCGCCTCGGCCCCGGTGCCGCCGCCCATCATCGCCAGGCCGCCGCCCATCTCGCCGTTGAACTCGCGCAGGAAGCCCTGCGGTGCCTCTGGCAGGAAGCGGGCCAGCTCATCGGTCTTCATCGCGGTGAGCAGTTGCTTGGCATAGTCCAGCTCTTCCAGCGCATATTTGATGTCGCCGTCGCCATAGGCCTGCAGCGCCGAGTTCAGCGCATCGGTCACCTCGTCCGCGGTGGCGGCGGTGACGGTCAGGGCCAGGGCGGCGGACGACAGGAAATACCGGATCATTTCAAAAACCTCCAAACGGTAATCTCGGACTCAAACGGCACCACAATGCCGCCGCCGGGGCGGCCGCGCAAGCGATCCTCTTCCCAACCGGGGCGGCTTTTGTCAAAGTCTTGGCATTATCGTGGGGAGGGGTGATGTAACGTGAATTAACATCGCCTATATGCCCCTCAAGACCAGTTGATACAGACCATATCGTCAGCAAAGGGGAATTCGATGGCCGATTTCGACGCGCTGCTGCGCGACAGCCAGGCGCAGGTCGCCAAATCTCAGGCCGATATCGCGGCGGTCACCGCGCGGATCGAGGCCGTGCGCGACAGGATCGACGCCGGCGAGCAGAGCGGCATCGACATCGAGACCGCGACGCTGGAGGACGTTCACGCCCATACCGAGGTGATGACCGCCAATATCGCCGAGCTGATCATGGGGCTGGACGATGTGACCGCCGCCTTCTCGAAGGATTTCGAGGAGATGCGCAGCAAGACCGGCTGGGAAAGCTTTGTCGGCATCTTCTCGCGCGGCAAGTCCGAGGCGATGCGGCAGGAGCGGATGCGCACCGCCAGCATCGACGACAAGCTGCAGGATCTGATCTCGAAATCCGACGTCATCGTGAAGCTGCTGCAAGGCCAGCTTGCCATGCTGGAGCAGCAGAAGGACAAGGTCGAAACCAACCTGGGCGCGACGCTGGACGACCGCGAGGGCACGGTGGCGGCGCTGGAATCGGTGCGCGCCGACATCCTGGGGATGGACCCGAAGATCATCGCGCTGGAAAACAAGATCGCCGTTGAACAGGACGCCGCCGCGCGAACCCGGCTGGAAACCGATCTGGCCGAGCTGAACAAGCGCTACAACGCGCTGGTGCGCGACGAGCAGGTGCATCTGGCCAAGTCGCAGACGCTGGAGCGTTACATCGAGAAGGGCAAGACCTGGGTCGACAGCCTGCAAAATCAGGCCGCCACCCAGATGGTGCTGATCAACAAGCTGCAGACCGACACCCGGCAGCGGGTGGTGCTGTATGACGCGCTGTCGAAATCGCTGAAGACGGCGCAGCAGCAGGACGTCGCCCACCGCATCAACGAGATCGGGGTGAAGACCGATCAGGAGGCGCAGACGGCGATGGCGGCGATCGGTGCGGCCACCAACCAGAAGATGGCCGACATGCTGGAGAAGCACGAGGAGCATATGGTCTTCGCCCGCGAGGTGCTGGAGGCCAAGGCCAAGGCCGACGAACGCTTTGCCCGCCGCTTCGCCGCGATCGTCGAGAAGCACGACAAGAACCTCTACGGCGCGTGAGCGAAATGACTGATCCGGAAGCGGCGGGAAACGGGCGCATCGCCGGCCCCGCCGACGATCACACAGGCCTGACCGACACCTTTGCCAGCCGCCGCTATTTCCGCAAGTTCGAGGCGATCACCGGCCATCTGGTGCAGGTCACCGGCGTCATGCAGGCCGAAGGGATGCTCAGCCGCGAGGAAGTCCGGGCGCTGACGCGCTACCTGCTGCGGCTGACCTACAGCTTTCGTGCGCTCAGCATGAAATACCTGATGGTCGGGCGCGACACCGGGCGGTTCTTCGGCTCGCTGCTGATGGACCGGCGCGACAGCGGCTTTCCGGTCGCCTCCGAACTGATGATCATGGCCAACGACGCCCAGCAGGCGGCGGTGCATCTGGCCAATATGCCCACCGCGGCGCAGTACAAGGACGACATGGTCCGCACCATCGTCGGCGAGCGCGCGATCCCCACCAAGCTGCAGTTCGCGCTGTCCCAGCGGCTCTATTACGAGGAACTGGCGCGGGGGCAGCTGTTCTGGCTGCGCAACGACCCGGACAGCGAATGGATCGGCAATCTGGCCGAGAACCGCCGCCGCTTTCTGCTGCATTGGGCGGTCTATGACAGCCAGATCAACCTGCCGGTGATCTATCTGATGGAGCTGGAGGATACCGGCCGGGTGGCGCTGCCCAAGGACGAGGGGCGCTGGCCGCAGGCGCAGGCGCATCTGATGGCGCAATCGCTCGGCGGGCTGAAACTGCTGACCATCGCCAAGGGGTTCGACGAGGATTTCGACGATCTGCACCCCAAGCGGCTCAGGCGGATCCATGTCGGCCCGATGTATTCCAGCGCTTATACCGAACAGAGCGGCCCGCTGCGCGAGGTGCTGGAGCAGGCCCGCGCCCCGGCCGGGCAGGACTGGGCACTGGCCTGGACCGTGGAGGAGCTGGAGAGCGCACGGGTGGTCGAGGAACGCGCGGGCTGGTTCGGCCGGGTCGAGCGCGAGGTCTTCACTCTCGATCCGCTGGGCGGGCGCGGGGCCGAGACCGGCGCCACCC
>JBFXGQ010000551.1:0-3286 GCA_050177915.1 Pseudodonghicola sp.
CAATAGCTGGAGAAGCCGGTGAACTTGTTGTGCATCGGCTCCTGCAGCATGTCGCGCGCCGCCGACAGCGGGCTGACGTTCGGGATGCCCTTGGGATCGAGCAGCTTGAAGCCGGCGATGTTCATCGGCGTGCCCAGCGACAGCAGCATGGCAAAGACCTTGTCGCGGTTCAGCAGCTTGTTATAGCCCTGCATCGCGCGCGGGATCTGATAGCCGTTGTCCTCGACCACGTAACGGATCTTGCGACCATGCACGCCGCCTGCCGCGTTGACCTCGTCGATGCGCATATTGGCACCGTTCACCGAGGGCACCCCCACCGCGGCGAAGATGCCGCTCAGGTCGTTGACCGAGCCGATGACGATCTCGTCGGCGCTGACGCCCTGGGTTTCGGCCTGCGCCACCCCGGTGAAACCGGCGGTCAGCGCCAGCGCCGCAAGCGCCGTTGTCAGTTTCCTCATGTCTTCCTCCCTAGGTTCGGACAAGCGCGGCTTGTCTCAATACATCTCGTCGATCAGCGCCTTGTGTTTCTTTTCCACGAAGCTGCGCTTGAGCTTCATGGTTGCGGTCAGTTCCTCGTCCTCGGCGGTCAGCAGGACGTTGATCAGGCGGAAATCCTTGATCTGTTCCACCCGCGCGAACTCCCTGTTCACCGCCTCGACCTCGCTCCGGATCAGCGCCACCACCTCCTCCGCGGCGCAGAGCGACGCGAAGTCGCTGAAGGGTACTCTATGGTCCTGCGCGAATTTTTCGACATTTTCCTGGTCGATCATGATCAGGCAGGTCAGATATTTGCGCCGGTCGCCGATCACCACCGCGTCCGAGACGTAGTGGCTGAACTTCAGCCGGCTCTCGATTTCCGCCGGCGTGATGTTCTTGCCGCCGGCGGTGATGATGATGTCCTTCAGCCGCCCGGTGATGCGCAGATAGCCGTCTCCGTCGATCGAGCCGAGATCGCCGGTGCGCAGCCAGCCGTCCTCGGTAAAGGTCTCGGCGGTCTTCTCGTTGTTGCGCCAGTAGCCCTGGAAATTGCTCAGGCCCAGGGTCTGGATCTCGCCATCGGGGGCGATGCGCACCTCGACCCCGGGCACCGCCTGGCCGACGGTGCCCACCCGGTTGGTCTCGGGCGTGTTGATCGTGGCCATGCCGGTGTTCTCGGTCATGCCGTAGCCTTCGATCAGCCGCACCCCGATGGCCCAGTACCATTTCAGCAGCTCGGGCGAGATCGGCGCCGCCCCGGTGGTGCAGCGGCGCATCTTGTCCAGCCCCAGCATGCGGCGCAGGTTGCGCAGCACCAGCAGATCCCACAGCGCATAATGCGCCGCGACCCCCGGCGGCGGCGTCTTGCCGGCGATCAGATATTCCGCCCGCCGCGCGCCGGCCTTCTGCGCCCGGGCAAAGGCCCATTGCCCGATCGGCGTCGCCTCCTGCGTCAGCACCCGGACGCGGGAGTAGATCTTTTCCCAGACCCGGGGCACGGCGGTGAAATGCGCCGGCGACACCTCCTGCAGGTTGTCGAACACCGTCTCGACGCTCTCGGCGAAATTCACCGTCGATTTCGCCGCCAGCGGGAAATAGATCGACACGTCGCGTTCCAGGATATGGCACAGCGGCAGGAAGCACAGCTGTTCGTCCTCAGGGTAGGCCGGCAGCGCATGCAGCCCCGAGATCATGGCGCTGACCAGATTCTCCTGGCTCAGCATCGCCCCCTTGGGCGCGCCGGTGGTGCCCGAGGTGTAGATCAGCAGCGCCGTATCCTCGGGGCGCGCCTTGTCGATCTCGGCCTCGAAGGCGCCGTGGTTCTCGGCCTCGAAGGCGCGGCCGGTCTCATAGAGATCCTCGATGAAGACGCATTTGTCGTGGCGCAGATCGTGCAGCCCCTCCTTCTCGAAGATGATGACCTTGAGCACCTGCGGCGCGCGGTCCTCGATCTCGAGGAATTTGTCCAGCTGCTCGTCATCCTCGACGAACAGGAACCGGCTGTCGGAATCGCGCAGCAGATAGTCCAGCTGGGCCGCGGAATCGGTGGTGTAGACGCCCGAGGAAACCCCGCCCACCCCCTGAATGCCCATATCGGCATAGAGCCATTCCTTGCGGTCCTCGCTGAGGATCGAGACCACCTCGCCCCGCTTAAGCCCCAGCGCGCGCAGCCCCAGACCCAGCCATTTGGCGTGGGTCCAGTAGTCGCGCCAGCTGTAGGATTGCCAGATGCCCAGATCCTTTTCCCGATGCGCCACCCGGTCGCCCAGTTCGGCGCAACGTTGGGCGAAAAGCTTCACCATCGTGTCGCAGCCGTCCACCTTGGCCGGGCGGACGCCGGGCGGGGTATGGGCGACGCCGCCTTTGACCCCGGCCATATCGGTCGCATGCGCGTTCATCGCCTCACCTCCAGGTCTTCTTGCGTTTCCAGCGGCGTTCGCCGCGCTGCCCCTCTTCCTGATGCCCCAGGTAGAAGGCCTTGATGTCCTCGCTTTCCATCAGCCGGTCGGCCGAGCCCTCCATCACGATCCGCCCGATCTCCATCACATAGCCGAAGTCGGCCAGATCCAGCGCCACGCGGGCGTTCTGTTCGACCAGCATCATGGTCACCCCCTCGTCGCGGTTGAGCCGCTTGAGAATGGCGAAGATCTCCTGCACCAGCAGCGGCGACAGGCCCAGGCTCGGTTCGTCCAGCAGCATGATCTTGGGGCGCAGCATCAGCCCGCGGCCGATCGCCAGCATCTGCTGCTGGCCGCCCGACAGGGTGCCGGCCTCCTGCTGCCGGCGCTCGGCCAGGATCGGGAAATAGTCGAACACCATCTCGCGGTCGCGGGCGATCTCGGCCTTGTCGTGGCGGCAATAGGCGCCCAGGCTCAGGTTCTCGTCGACGCTGAGCAGCGGGAACACCTCGCGGCCCTCGGGCACATGGACGATGCCGCGGCGGACGATGGCGTGGGGCTCCATGCCCTGGATCTCCTCGCCCTCGAACAGGATCTGGCCCTTTTCCGGGTCCATGATCCCCGAAATCGTCTTCATCAGGGTCGATTTTCCGGCGCCGTTGGCCCCCAGCACGGTGACCACCTGGCCCTGGCGCACCTTCAGGCTGACACCGCGAATGGCCATGATCGGGCCATAGAAGCTTTCCAGGTTGTTGATCTCAAGAACGGTCTCGGCCATCACACCGCCCCCGCCTCTGCGCCGGTGCCCAGATAGGCGGCGATCACCGCCGGATCGGACTGCACCTGCGCCGCCGTGCCCTCGGCCAGCTTGGCGCCGTCCGCCAGCGCCAGCACCCGGTCGCTGACGCCCG
>JBFXGQ010000552.1:0-3285 GCA_050177915.1 Pseudodonghicola sp.
CTCTCCAGTGCCTCCTTGAAGGCAGCGATGCCGTCACGGCCAAAGGCGTAGTCCTGCGCCAGGGTGGCGATATGGACGTTGTCGCCGGCCAGCGCGATGGCGTTCGACACCGCGTCCTGGGACGAGTTGCGCCCGGTGCGGAAGATGTAGCGGTTCCAGTTCTCGCCGGTGATGGAATCGGCCACCGCCGGTTCGACCAGCAGGATCTTCTCGTATTCCTCGGCCACCGGCAGCATCGCCAGCGCCACGCCCGAGCTGACCGGGCCCACGGCCAGGTCGACCTCGTCGTCGCCATAGGCCTCTTCCAGCAGCGCCTTGCCGTTCTCCGGCTTCAGCTGGGTGTCCTTCTCGATCACGACGATCTTCTCGCCGTTCACTTCCATGGTGCCGCCGGTGGCATATTCCAGCCCCAGCATCAGCCCGTCGTGCGATTGCTTGGCATAGGCCTCGAGCGGGCCGGTCTTGCCATAGACATGGGCGATCTTGATCTCGGCGGAAGCGGCGGTCGCCAGCGCAAGCGCCGACACCATGCCCGCAACGAATGTGCGTTTCACGTTCTCTCTCCCCTCGTGCGCGCCACGGTTTCGGCGCCAGACGTTCCCGTGCGGCCACGCTACCGCTGTGGTCGCGTTTCGGTCAATTGCGTGGAAATACGCACGGGAATTCAGCGCCCGCATGCACGAGGGCGAGAGAGGGGGGCGGTTACGCCTGCTTCCAGCGGGCCGACAGCGCGCGGGCATTCTGCGCCAGCATCAGCACGTCGATGCCGACGGCCAGGAATTGCGCCCCCATGTCGTGGTAGAATTGCGTCGCCTCCTCGGTGACGCCGAGGATGCCGGGCGCCTTGCCCGCCGCCTTGATCCGTGCGATGGCGTCGGCGATGGCCGCGCGCACCTCCGGCGCTCCGCTGTTGCCCTTGAAGCCCATGTCGGTGGACAGATCCGCCGGCCCGATGAACACGCCGTCCACCCCCTCGACCGTCAGGATGTCGTCCAGCGCGGCCAGGCCGGCGCGGCTTTCCACCTGCACCAGCAGGCAGATCTGCGCATCCGCCGTGGGGATGTAATCGGGGATCGAGCCGAACAGGGTGGCCCGCCCGCCGGCGGCGCCGACGCCGCGGGTGCCGGTCGGCGGATAGGTGCAGGCGCGCACCAGATCGCGCGCCTGTTCGGCGCTTTCCACCATCGGCACCAGCACGGTCTGCGCACCGGCGTCCAGCACCTGCTTGATCAGCCAGGCCTCGCCCACCGGCACCCGCACCACCGGATGGCTGGGGCTGGCGGCCAGCGCGATCAGCTGGTCGCGGATCGAGCGGATGTCGTTGGGCGCATGTTCGCCGTCGATCACCAGCCAGTCGAAGCCGGCGGTGCCCATGATCTCGGCCGCCTGACCATCGGCAAAGCTCATCCAGCAGCCGATCTGTCTGCGGCCCTCGGCGAGCGCCTGTTTGAAGGTGTTTATGGGGGCGGGCATGGGAACCTCTCAGTCGATGGTGTCAGGCGAAGGTGATGTGAACCGAGCCGAAGGGCCCGAAATCGGCGGCGATGCGCGATCCCGGCGGCGCCTCGATGGGCCGGATGAAGGAGCCGGAGAGGACGATATCCCCCGCCTCGATCTGTTGTCCATAATCGGCCATGCGCCGCGCCAGCCAGAGGACCGAGGTGACCGGGTCGTTCAGCACCCCGGCGCCCAGCCCGGTCTCCTCCACCACATCGTCGCGGCTGACGATGGCGCCGACCCAGCGCAGGTCAATCGCATCCGCTGGATGACGCTCGGCGCCCAGCACGATGCCCGCATTGGCGGCGTTGTCGCTGATGGTATCGACGATCACCCGCGTCTGCCCGGTCGCGGGATCGGCGCGCAGGACGCGGGTATCGAGGATCTCGAGCGACGGCGCAACGTAATCGGTCGCCGCCAGAACGTCGTCGCGGCTGCAGTCGGCCCCGGCCAGCGGCGCCTTCATGACAAAGGCGATCTCTGCCTCGATCCTGGGCTGGATGAACCGGCCGGCGGGCACGGTGGCGGCGGTCTCGAACAGCATGTCGTCCAGCAGCACGCCGCTGTCCGGCGTGTCGATCTTCAGCGCATCCTGCATCGCCCGGCTGGTGAGGCCGATCTTCCAGCCGATTTTCCTGCGCCCCGAGGCCAGCTTGCGCGCGATCAACCGGGATTGCACCGCATAGGCATCGTCCAGCGTCATGCCGGGATAGCGCAACGAAAGAAGGCCACACTGTTGGCCGGTCGCCTCGGCCTGAAACAGTGTCTCGGCGGCCTCGTTATATTGCTCCGGCGTCATTCGTCTTCCACCGTGTTGACCAGCTTGCCGATGCCTTCGGCCTCCACCTCGATCACATCGCCGGGGTGCAGGTATTTCGGTGGATCGAACCGCGCGCCGGCCCCCGTGGGGGTGCCGGTGACGATGATATCGCCCGGCACCAGGGTGGTGAAGGTCGAGATATATTCGATCTGCCGCCGGATCGGGAACAGCATGCGGCTGGTTCTGTCGTCCTGCCGCAGCTCCCCGTTCACGCGTGTTGTCAGCCGCACGTCGTCGAGCTGCGCCGGCGCGGTGAAGGGCACCAGCCAGGGCCCCATGGCGCCGGAATTGTCCCAGTTCTTGCCTTGCGTCACGTTGAACTTGGCATGCCGCACCCAGTCGCGCAGCGTGCCCTCGTTGCAGAGCGTGATGGCGGCGATGTGGTCATAGGCGTCCGCCTGCGAGATCCGCCGGCCGCCCTTGCCGATCACCACGGCAATCTCGCCCTCGTAATCCAGTTGCGGCGTCTCCGGCGGCCGGATCAGCGGCCGGTCATGGCCGGTGAAGCTGCGCGGGAAGCGGATGAACAGCGACATGTTCGGCGGCGCATCCTGCCCGTCCTTGTATTCGGCATTGCGGTCCGGGAAGTTGACCCCGACACAGATGATCTTTTCCGGGGCGGGGATCGGGATCTGGTATTCGAAGCTGCCGTTCGGGTGAGTGACCGGCCGGCCCTGCGCCGCGATGGCGAGGTCATAGAGCGCGCCGGCCTCGATCACCTCGCGCAGCGTCGGCCATTGCTGGAAAGCGGGGGAGAGGGCGATCATGCCGTCCTTGGTAACCGCGCCATAGAAGGTCTTGCCATCGGCGGTATAGGCGGCAAAGCGGCTCATCGGCTCAGCCCCCTGGCCACTTCGGTGATCGCGTCATAGGCCATCATCACGTCCTTCTCGGTGGTCTCGAACTGACCGGCTTGAAAGCGAATGGCGATCTTGCCGTCGACCCGGGTCTGGGTCAGGTAGATCCGC
>JBFXGQ010000553.1:0-3284 GCA_050177915.1 Pseudodonghicola sp.
GATCGCCGGGTCGAGGCGCTGTTGCGCGGCTATTCGATCGAGGTGATGCCGCGCACCGCCGCCAGGGTCGACGATTTCCGCGACCTGCTGCCCGCCGGCACCCGCGTCTATATCGCCCATATCGACGGCACCGAGATCGCCGAGATGGTGCGCACCGCCGCCCGGCTGACGCGCGAGGGCTTCGTGCCGATGCCGCATCTGCCGGCCCGGCTGATCCGCGACCGCGCCACGCTGGAAAACTGGCTCGCCATGTACCGGGGCGAGGCCGGGGTCGATCAGGCGCTGCTGCTGGCCGGCGGGGTGACGCAACCGCGCGGCGACTTCGACAACTCCATGCAGCTGCTGGAGACCGGCCTGTTCGACAAGGCGGGGTTCACCCGGCTGCATGTCGCCGGCCATCCCGAGGGCAACCGCGACATCGACCCGGACGGCGGCGAGGCCAATGTGATGGCGGCGCTGCGCTGGAAGCAGGCGTTCAGCGAACGCACCGATGCGCGGATGGCGCTGGCGACCCAGTTCTGTTTCGAGGCCGCGCCGATCGTCGCCTGGGCCGAGGCGCTGAGGGCGGCGGGGATCGACCTGCCGATCCATATCGGCATCGCCGGGCCCGCCAAGCTGCAGACGCTGATCAAATTCGCCATCGCCTGCGGCGTCGGCCCGTCGCTGAAGGTGCTGCAGAAACGCGCGATGGATGTCTCCAAGCTGCTGCTGCCCTACGAGCCGGGCGAGGTGATCGCCGAGCTGGCCGCGCACAAGGCCGCGCATCCCGATTTCGGCATCGAGGCGGTGCATTTCTTCCCGCTGGGCGGCATCGCCGCCAATGCCGGCTGGGCGATCGACAACGGCGGCGCCGCCGCCATCCCCGCAAACCGCAGCTGAAGGGCGCCGCCATGACCCGCACCATCGTCGAAAGCAAGACCCGGACCGCCGTCATCGGCTTTGACCAGCCGTTCTGCGTGATCGGCGAGCGTATCAACCCCACCGGCCGCAAGGCGCTGGCGGCCGAGCTGGAGGCGGGCGATTTCTCGACCGTCGAGCGGGACGCGCTGGCGCAGGTGGCGGCGGGGGCCGATATCCTCGATCTCAACGCCGGCGTCGTCTACAACTCCAACCCCGACCCGAACCAGACCGAGCCGCCGCTGATGCGCCGCATCGTCGAGCTGGTGCAGCGGCTGGTCGATGTGCCGCTCTGCATCGACAGCTCGGTGCCGGGCGCGCTGGAGGCGGGGCTGGCGGCGGCGGAAGGCCGGCCGCTGCTGAACTCGGTCACCGGCGAGGAGGAGCGGCTGGAGCTGGTGCTGCCCCTGGTCAAGAAATACAACGTGCCGGTGGTGGCGATCTCGAACGATGACACCGGGATTTCCGAAGACCCCGACGTGCGCTTCGCGGTGGCCAGGAAGATCGTCGAACGCGCCGCCGATTTCGGCATTCCGGCGCATGACATCGTGGTCGATCCGCTGGTGATGCCGGTGGGCGCCATGGCCACCGCCGGCCAGCAGGTGTTCGCGCTGGTGCGCCGGCTGCGGCAGGAGCTGGGGGTGAACACCACCTGCGGCGCCTCCAATATCTCCTTCGGGCTGCCGAACCGGCATGGCATCAACATGGCCTTCCTGCCGATGGCGATCGGCGCGGGGATGACCAGCGCCATCATGAACCCCTGCGCGCTGCCGGTCGGGCCGCGCCGGATCGCCGAGAAGCGGGCCGAGGTAGCGGCGGCGGGCATCCTGCTGCCCGAGGATATGGACGACGCGGATTTTTGCCGGATGTTCGGACTGGGCAGCACCGGCTTCGGCCCGGGCAAGGAGATGGAGGCGATCCGCGCCGCCAATCTGCTGACCGATAACGACCCGCATGGCGGCAACTGGATCCGGTTCAACGCGCCGCCCGCGGCGGAGGGCGCCGAGGGCGGCCGCCGCGGCCGTGCCGGCGGGCGTCGGCGCCGGGCCTGAGGCGCGGCGGGCGGGGCCTGAACGGGCAAGGTGGTGGCGCCCAGCGGGATGGCGGCAACACCTCATGCTTTAGTTTAAGAGTAGTCTATTTTTATTAAATATCAGTGATATGACGCTCAATCCTCGCGCATTTTCCTAATCTTCGCTGCGGTTTTCCTGCCGCGATCTCCGCCGGCCGCCGGCAGGCCCCGCAATAGGGCTTGACCGGAGGCCGGGCAATCGGCTGGGCTGGCGGCATGAAGACGCTGATCAATCCCTACCGCGGCAGGACCGATGCGATGCCCGGGCTGGCCGGACTGGACGACATACCGCTGCCCGGCACCGATGCCGCGCGGCCGATGGCGCTGATCGCGCGCTGCCCGCGCCATGCGCCGACGCCGCTGCGGCAGGTGCCGGCGCTGGCCGACCGCTGCGGCGTCGCCGAGGTCTGGATCAAGGACGAGCGCGGCCGGATGGGGCTGGGCAGCTTCAAGGCGCTCGGCGCCGCCTATGTGATCGCCTGCGACGCCCAGGCCGGCGATGCTTCGGGGCAGACCTATGTCACCGCATCGGCCGGCAACCACGGGCTGTCGGTGGCCGCCGGTGCCCGCGCCTTCGGCGCCCGGGCGGTGGTCTATATCGCCGAGACGGTGCCCGAGAGCTTCGCCGAACGGCTGCGCGCCGAGGGCGCCGAGGTGGTGCGCGCCGGCGCCAGCTATGAGCAGAGCATGGCGGCGGCGGCGCGGGCGGCCGAGGCGCAGGGCTGGCAGTTGCTGTCGGACAGCTCCTGGCCCGGCTATACCGCACGCCCGCACCGGCTGATGGAAGGCTATTTGGTGCTGGTGGAGGAGGTGGTGCGCGAGATCGCCGCGCCACCCAGCCATGTGTTCCTTCAGGCCGGCGTCGGCGGGCTGGCCGGCGCCGCCGCGGCGCTGATCCGCGCCCGCTGGGGCGATGGCCCGCAGATCGTGGTGGTGGAGCCCGATCAGGCGCCGGCGCTGGCCGCCTCGATCGCCGCCGGGCGCCCGGTGGTCAGCAGCGGCGGCGTCTCGGCCATGGGGCGGCTCGATTGCAAGGAGCCGTCGCTGATCGCGCTGCGCGGGCTGGCGCGGGACGCCGATGCCTTTGCCACCATCACCGAGGCCGAGGGGCTGGCGGGCGCCGCGCTGGCCGCCGCGGCGGGCCTGCCCAGCACGCCCTCGGGCGCTGCCGGTCTGGCCGGGCTGCTGGTCGCCAGCGGGCAGGGCGGCGTGCCCGGCCACACCCCCGCCGCCCGCGTGCTGCTGATCCTCAGCGAGGGGCCGGAGGCATGACCGCCCCGGCGCGCGGATTTCCGGTCGGCGAATATCGCGCCCG
>JBFXGQ010000554.1:0-3273 GCA_050177915.1 Pseudodonghicola sp.
ATGTCGACGACAGCTTCGGCACCCAGAGCCGGCGGCTGCGCGCCACCATCTCCTCGGACCAGCTGGAGTTCTTCGGGGTCGAGGAATCGGATGTCTTCTCGACCATCCAGATCCTCAACGGTGGCACCACGGTGGGCTATTCCCATCGCGGCGACGGGCGCCGGCCGATCCCGATCCGGGTCGAGCGCGACAAGGCGCAGCGGGTGGTGGACGAGGCCTTCCTGACCACGCCGATCCCGGCCAACGTGCTGCCCGGTGCCCGCGGGGTGGTCGAGCTGGGCGATGTGGTGGACCTGCGCGAGGAGCGCGTCTCCTATCCGATCTTCCGCCACAACGGCCGGCCGGCCGAGATGGTGATGGCCGAGCTTGCCGGTCAGTTCGAGGCGCCGCTCTACGGCATGCTGGCGGTGGCCGACCGGATCGAGAACATGGACTGGCCCGAGGGCACCAAGCCGGTGATCTCGCTGCACGGTCAGCCCGAGGACGAAAGCCATGTGACGCTGCTGTGGGACGGCGAATGGGAGGTCACCTGGGTCACCTTCCGCGACATGGGCGCGGCCTTTGGGGTGGCGCTGGTGGGGATCTATATCCTGGTGGTGGCGCAGTTCGGCTCGTTCCGGCTGCCGCTGGTGATCCTGACGCCGATCCCGCTGACCTTCCTCGGCATCATCGGCGGCCACTGGCTGTTCAACGCGCCCTTCTCGGCGCCCTCGATGATCGGTTTCATCGCGCTGGCGGGGATCATCGTGCGAAACTCCATCCTGCTGGTGGATTTCATCCGCCACGAGGGCGGGCCGGACATCCCGCTGATCGACACGCTGATCGCCGCCGGTGCCATCCGGTTCAAGCCGATCCTGCTGACCGCGGTGGCGGCGATGATCGGCGCGGTGGTGATCCTGGCCGACCCGATCTTCCAGGGGCTGGCGATCTCGCTGCTGTTCGGTCTGCTGAGCTCGACCCTGCTGACGGTGCTGGTGATCCCGGCGATCTACCGCGTGTTCAAGGGCTGATCAGGTTGGACAGATGCAGAATGCCCGGGCCTCGGCCCGGGCATTTCGTTTGGGTGGGGGCCGGAATTTTGGCAAAATTCGGGTTCGGAAAATTGCGAATTTTCCGCGATGCGTCGACCGGGGGGATCCGGAATTTTGCCAAAATTCCGGCCCGGAAAACGCGCCGTTTTCCGGTTCCCGCGCTTATTTCAGCCGCTTGATCAGGCTGGAGGTGTCCCAGCGCCCGCCGCCCATGTTCTGCACATCCTTGTAGAACTGGTCGATGAGCGCGGTGATCGGCAGGCTGGCGCCGATCTCATTGCCGGTGGCCAGGCAGATGCCCAGATCCTTGCGCATCCAGTCCACCGCGAAGCCATGGTTGAAGTCGTCGTCCAGCATGGTGCCGTGGCGGTTCACCATCTGCCACGATCCGGCAGCACCGCCCGAGATCACCTCGACCACCGCGCGGCCGTCGAGGCCGGCCTTCTCGGCGAAGTTGATCCCCTCGCTCAGCGCCTGCACCAGACCGGCGATGCAGATCTGGTTGACCATCTTGGTCAGCTGGCCGGCGCCGCTGTCGCCCATCCGCTTGATGGTGCGGCCATAGGCCTGCATCAGCGGCTCGGCGGCGTCATATTGCGCCGGATCGCCGCCGCACATGATCGACAGCACGCCGTTTTGCGCGCCGGCCTGACCGCCGGAGACCGGCGCATCGACGAAGCCCAGCCCGGCCGTCTTGGCGGCGCCATACATCTCGGCGGTCACCTTGGCCGAGACCGTGGTGTGATCGACGAAGATCGCGCCCGCCGCCATGCCGGCGAAGGCGCCGTCCGGTCCGGTGCAGACCTGCCGCAGATCGTCGTCATTGCCGACGCAGGCCATGACGAAATCGGCGCCGGCCACCGCCGCGCGCGGGGTCGCGCCGCTGCTGCCGCCGTAATCCTTCACCCAGGCCTCGGCCTTGGCGGCGGTGCGGTTGTAGACGGTCACCTCATGCCCGGCCTTCTGCAGATGTCCGGCCATCGGATAGCCCATCACCCCCAGCCCCAGAAACGCAACTTTCGCCATGTCCTTGTCCTTTCGGTCTGTCGCCCGCGCGCCGGGGCGGCGCGGGGCGATCCTGTGTCCTGCGCCAGACCCTAACGGCATCGGCGCCGGGCGCAAAGCCCGTCGGACCGGCGTCGGCCGCCGCTTTCACAAATCTGCAACCGAACCGTCACCGGGACGTCGTGCAGCCGGGCTAGTGCCGGGCGCAGACTGAACCGGCCCGCCGGGCCGCAACGCTATTCCGGAGGAACAGATGACCTTTTCTCGCCGCAACGCAATGAAACTGACCGCCGCCGCCGCCGCCGCCCCGATGGTGCTGCGCGCCACCGATGCGCTGGCCTCGTCCGGCGCGGTCAAGGTGCTGGCCTGGCAGGATTATATCCAGCCCAATATCGCCGAGAAATTCGAGGCCGACACCGGCATCAAGCTGGAGCTGACCACCTTCGGCTCGAACGACGAGGCGATCTCGACCGTGCGGGCCAATGGCGGCAAGGGGTTCGACATCGTGTTCCCCTCGATCACCAATGCCGGCGGCTATCTGGACGACAACGGCGACAGCTTCTTCGCGCCGGTGCCTTCGGCGGTGAACATGGATGCGGTGATCCCGTCGTTCCTGCGCGACAGCGCCACGCTGGGCGGGGTGCACGCGGGCGAGCAGATCCTGCTGCCCTTCGACTGGGGCACCGAAGGGGTGACGCTGAACCGCGGCGCGCTGAACATCTCCGACGCCGATCTGTCCTTCGGCGATCTGTTCCTGCAGGCCGCGGCCGAGGGCAAGGCGGCGTTCCGGCAGAAATCCTCGCTGATCGGTGCCGGCCTCTATCTGGATGCGGTGGGCGAGGTGCCCTCGAACCGCATGCTGGACGTCTACAAGTCGGAAGACGAGGCCAATCGGGTGTTCGACGGTATCGTGAAATGGATGCTGGCGCACAAGCAGAACTTCGGCGCCTTCTGGAACAACGCCACCGAGGCCACTGCCGCCTTCAAGGACGCCGGCTGCGTCATCGGCCAGACCTGGGACACCACCGGCCTGCTGCTGAACCGCGACAACGCCGATTTCGTCTATCGCGCGCCGAAAGAGGGCATCATCACCTGGCTCGACAGCTTCGGCATGCTGAAGGGCGCGCCGAACAAGGATCAGGCGGTCGCCTTCATGAACTTCATGCTGCAGCCCGAGGTGGGCGGCATGTTCGCCAATAACACCGGCTACAACTCTGCCGTCGCGGGCGCCGCCGAT
>JBFXGQ010000555.1:0-3272 GCA_050177915.1 Pseudodonghicola sp.
GACCACGCGGTCCAACGACCATTTCACATCCGCCGCCGTGACCGGGGTGCCGTCGTGGAAGGTGGCATCCTTGCGCAGCCGGAAGGTGATCGAGGTCTTGTCGGCGGCGACCTCAAAGCTTTCGGCCAGCTGCGGCTGGATGTCGAAATAGTCGTAATAGCCGACGCCGTCGCCGATGTCCTTGTAGCCGAAGGTGACAAGACGGTCGTAGACGTTCCAGCTGACCTGGATCGAATCGCGGTTCACCCCGACCGAAAAGGTGTCGAAGGAGTTCGCGGCCCCTTCGCTCAGCAGGCGAAGGCTTTCGGCACGGGTCTGCGCCTGCGCCCAGGAGCGGGGCAGCAGGGTCGCCGCGCCCGTGGCGGCGGCAGAGGTCAGAAAGTGGCGGCGTTTCATGATCTGGTTTCCCTTTCGTTGGACGTCAGGATCCGGTGCCGGTCATCGTCGGTTCGGTGCCGGGTCCTGGTCGCTTCCCGGGCCCCGATCTTGCCCGGTGGCCTTTTTCGCCGGTTTGCGCCTCAGGTGCAAATCCGCAGCGGGTTGCGTTGTTCTTATTTCCGACCGACTTCCGGACTGTTGTTCCGGATCCGGTGTCGCCGGCCGCGATCGCTCGGTTCAGACCCTGATGGCGGGCCCCTGCAGACCCGGCGCCGCGCGCCTCATGCGTGTTCGATCCGGCCCGCCCGCATCCTGCGCGATCCCCGGCCCGATGCCCGAAGCCCCGGCGGTGCGGATCACCCGTTGCGTTGCCGGAATTCGCCCTGCGGTCCGGGTCTGTCGTCGGGCCTTCAGCACATGGTCGCGCGGATCGGCGGCGCATCGAAGGCGGTCACCGGTTTCTGCGGCCCTGCCACCGGCTCGGCACGCACCAGCGCGCTATGGGCGATCGGCCCCTGCGCCAGTTGCGAGGTACCGGCGTCGCGGGTCAGAACATTGGGGTTGCCGTGCAGGTCGAGCGCGCCGTCGCGCCCCGGCTCCTCCGGGTTGAACCAGGCGCCGGTGGCCAGCTGCACCACGCCCGGCGCCACATCCTCCGAAATCAGCGCCCCCACCAGACAGGCGCCCCGGTCGTTGAAAAGCCGCACCAGGCTGCCCGCGGCGATGCCGCGCGCGGCGGCGTCGGCGGGATTGAAGGTGGCAGGCTCGCGCCCGTCGATCTTGCTGGCACGGCTGACCGCGCCATTGTCCATCTGCCCGTGCAGGCGGGTGACCGGCTGGTTCGAGATCAGGTGCAGCAGATCCGCCGCGCACCCCTCGGCCCCCAGCCATTCCTGCGGCGCGAACCACGCCGGATGGCCCGGGCAATCGGCATAGCCGAAGCCGGCGACGGTCTCGGAAAACACCTCGATCCGGCCCGAGGGCGTCGGCAGCGGGTTGGCCAGCGGATCGGCGCGGAAGGCATGCAGCAGCGGGCGCGGGCTGTCGATGGGATCGAAGCGCGCCAGCCCGTCCTCCCAGAAACGGTCGAACTCCGGTAACATCACCCCCGCCTGCCCCGCGCCTTCGCGGGCACCGTCATAGAGGTGGCGCACCCAGCCCATCTCGTCGCGCCCCTCGGTAAAGGCCTCGCGCAGCCCCAGATGGCCGGCGATGTCGGCGAGGATGTCGTAATCGCTGCGCGCCTGCCCGTGAGGCGCAGCCAGACGGCGCATGGCGATCAGATGCGGCTCGGCCTTGGCGATGCCCAGATCGTTGCGCTCCAGCGTGGTGGTGCAGGGCAGCACGATATCGGCATGGCGCGCGGTGGCGGTCCACCAGCTGTCCTGCACGATCACCGTCTCGGGCCGCCGCCAGGCGCGCACCAGCTTGTTCAGGTCCTGCTGATGGTGGAACGGGTTGCCGCCGGCCCACCAGACCAGACGGATATCGGGATAATTCAGCGCCTGCCCGTCGTAGTTGAACGGCGCGCCGGGGTTCAGCAGCATGTCGGCCAGCCGCGCCACCGGGATGAAGTCGCGCACCGGGTTGCGAAACTGCGGCAGCGCCGGCCAGCCGATCGACAGATCGGTGTTCCCCACCCGGTTGGCGCAGCCATAGCCGAAGCCGAAGCCGCCGCCGGGCAGGCCGATCTGCCCCAGCATCGCCGCCAGCGTCACCGCCATCCAGATCGGCTGTTCGCCATGATCTGCGCGCTGCAGCGACCAGGCGACCGAGATCATCGTGCGCGCCGCCGCCATGCGGCGGGCCAGCGCGCGGATCTGCTCCGCCGCGACGCCGCAGAGCGGCGCCGCCCAGTCGGCGGTCTTGGCGGTGCCGTCCGCCTCGCCCATCAGATAGGCGCGGAACCGCTCGAAGCCGGTGGTATAACTCGCAAGGAAGGCCTGATCGCTCAGCCCCTCGGCCTCCAACACATGCGCCAACGCGAGCATCAGCGCGGTATCGCCGCCCGGCCGCACCGGCAACCATTCGGCGCCGACGCGCGGGGCGATGTCGCTGCGCAGCGGGCTCACGTTGACGAACCGCGTCCCCGCCGCCGCACAGCGGTCCAGCCACTGCGGCACCTCGTGCCGGCCGACGCCGCCGGCGCTGACCTGGGCGTTCTTCTCGGGGATGCCGCCAAAGGCCACGAACAGCTCGGTCCGACCATGGATCAGCGACCAGGGCGTGTGGTTCGCCCCCATCCCGTCGGTCGAGCCGACGATATGCGGCAGCACCACCTCGGCCGCCGCGTGGCTGTGGGTATTGACCGAGCGGGTGTAGCCGCCCGCCACGTTCAGGAATCGGTGCAGCTGGCTTTGCGCGTGATGGAACCGCCCGGCGCTGGCCCAGCCGTAGGAACCGCCGAAGATCGCGTTGTTGCCGTGATCCGTGCGAACCCGGTCCAGTTCGCGCGCCGCAAGCCGGGCGGCGGTGTCCCAGTCGACCGGCACGAAGGGCTCCGCCCCGCGGCCCGCGCGCGCGGCCGGGCCATCCTCAAGATAGCCCGCGCGCACCATCGGCTGGGCGATCCGCGCCGAATCCGCCAAGGTGCCCGGCATCGACCGCCCCAGCGCCGAGGGGCTGGGATCGTCGGCCATCGGCTCCACCACAGCCTCACCGCCGGCGCCGGTGGCGGTGCGGTATGTGCCCCAATGGGCCAGCGTATAGGTCTGGGTCGGCACCAGCTGCTCCTGTCGCTTGCTCTCGGGTCAATATAGCGCGACCATCGGACCGGACACAGGCCCGATGCGCCTCAGCGCGGCGCGTAGCCCAGCTGCGCCGAGAACAGGGCGGCCTGTTCGCGCACGATCCTCTTGCAGGCCTCGAAGGCCCCGCCTTCGGCCCGGGCGGTG
>JBFXGQ010000556.1:0-3270 GCA_050177915.1 Pseudodonghicola sp.
CGCGCACCACGGCGCGGGCCTGGATCTCCGGGGCGGCGATGACGCGGCCGTTGTCGAGCGTCACCGAGAAGATGCCCTTGTCGACGAAGGGGTTGAAGTGATCCTTGATCAGCACCGAGTCGGTCTTGCCGTAGCGGATCCGCAGGTCATAGGCAGAGCTGCCCTCGATCAGGAACTCCAGATCCGTCGCGGCCACGCCGTTGATCTCTATCGTGTTGATTTCGCTGGGGGAGGCGGCGGAGAACTCGGTGATGACGTCGTTGCCGTCGCCGGGGGCGAAGATATAGTGGTCGCTGCCGCCCTCGCCGCTGAGGTCGTCGTCCCCGACACCCCCCTCGATGATGTCGTTCCCGGTGCCGCCGTCGATCGTGTCGTCCCCGGCGCCGCCTTCGAGGGTGTCGTCGCCCGCGTCGCCGTCGAGCGTATCGCCGCCGCCGCCGCCACGCAGGGTATCGTCGCCGTCGCCGCCGCGCAGCGTGTCGTTGCCGACTTGGCCCTGAACCGTATCGTTGCCGCCCTGCGCCATGACCGTGTCGTCGCCGCCGCCGGCGTCGATGGTCTCGTCCTTGTCGCTGCCGAAGATGGTCTGGGCATCGGCGTCGCCCGAGACCGGCAGCTCCAGCAGCTCGCGCGCGGTGACGCTGCCGTCCTTGAAGAAGAATTCCTCGATCTGATCGGTCGTCGAGGTGAATTGCCGGTCGACGGTCAGCGTCTCGCCGGTCGCCTTGAGGGTGACGAGCAGATCGCCGTCATGGCGATGGGTAAAGGTGACGTCGGCCTTGCGGAGCGCTTCGAAGGTCACGATGTCGATCGCGGCATTCTCGATCTGACCGCGGTCCTCGATCAGGTCGTTGCCATAGCCGGAGCCCCAGATATAGACATCGCCGCCGAAGCCGCCGCGCAGGGTGTCGTCGCCCTTGCTGGGGTTGAACCGGTCGGTGCCGCTGGTGCCGGTCTGGATCTCGCCCGCGGTGGTGCCGTCGAAGACGACGCCGGGCTCGCCATAGCCGATCACGGCGATGCGCATCTCGCCCCCGGTCATCACGCTGCCATCTGCGAAGACCACCCGGGTCGGGATGGCCGAGGCGGTGAAATAGTCCTCGACGGTGAGCAGGCTGCCGTTTTCGAACCGCATCAGCAGATTGTCGGGATCGGTATCGGCGACCGCCATCCTGGCAACCGCATCTTGCAGCACGATTTCCGACACCGTGCCGGTGACCCTGTCCTGGCCGGTGGTGCCGGCGGGGCGGAGGATCCGGTCGTTGCCGAGCCCGGCCTCGATCAGGTCGCTGCCCTTGCTCAGCGTGAATGTCTCGTCCCGGCCGGTGCCTGTGATGGTGTCCCGGCCGGTGGTCGTTTCCTGCGCGTACCGCAGGCGGATCAGATCGTCGGCATCCAGAAGGGTGCCGTCGGACAGGCGCACCTGCTCTACCCCGCGGGAGGTGTCCGGCCCCGATCCGTTGAACTGCGACACCAGCCGGACCTGGTCCCCGGGGGCGGCGCGCGACGACAGCACCGCGTCCTCGCCATCCGCCACCACGGTCAGATCGGCCAGCGCCACGTCGTTCAGGACGATCATGTCGATGCCCTGGGCGGTCTTCGAGGTCTCGATCACCTTGTCCTTCCCGTCGCCGGCCGAGAAGATGTAGATGTCGTCGCCGCCCAGACCCTGCAGGGTGTCGTTGCCACTGCCGCCGATGAGGGTGTCGCTCTTGTAGGTGCCGGTGATGGTCGAGGCGCCGGCATAGTCGGTCTCGACCAGCAGCGCGTCCTGGGTCCAGATCGTGCCGTCGCTGAAATAGACCTCGATCGCGACATCGGCCGAGGCGATGCCGGTAAAGGCCACCGTTCCGCCATCGGGCAGCACGATCATCGGAGAGCCGTCGCCGGTGACGGAGACCAGGACGTCCTCGACCGCGAAGTCGGGCAGGTAGAGCCGGGTCAGCGTCGTCTCGATCCCGGTCAGATCGACGGTGTCGTGGCCGTCGCCGCTGCGGTAGATCAGGCTGACCTGCTGCCCGGGATCGCGGCCGCCGGCGGCGCGTGCGGCATTGACGAAACTGTCGTCGCCCTTGCCGCCTTCGAAAACCGTCGAGGCGAAGGCGTTCAGCCGGTCGAAACCGGGGGGCGCGGTATCGAAGGACTGATGACCCTTGCCGCCGGTCTGGTAGACCGTGCTGCGCATCACATCGAGCGCGAAGCTCGCCAGCGTCGGATTGGCAAGGGCCTCCTCCAGCAGCGCGCCGAATTCGCCCAGAAAGGTCGAGGGGTTCGATTCATAGAAATCGACGAAGATCCCCTGCAGCGCCGCCGCCGCCTTGCCGAGATAGGTGAAATCGGCCGCCACATCGCCGGTCATCGCCTCGGCAAGCGCGGTGACCAGGGTCCGCAGCGGGGTGTCGGAGCCGGTGGCGGTGACATCCATGGTGGTGACATCGAAATCGAGCACCGCCGCCGCCGCGAAGGGGTTCCCCGCCGGGGCGAGGGCAGGGTCCTGCGCCTCGCGCTCCTGGCCGATCTGGATCGCCACACGCAGCTTGCGGCTGTCGATGAACTGCTCATACGCCTCGTTGATCGCCGCCGCCCCCTCGACAAAGGGGGTGTCGGGATCGGCCATCAGCATCTTGCTGAGGAAGGCGCTGCGATAGGCGGTCTCGGTGCGGTAGTCGTCGCGCGCGATCCCGGACCAGGACTGGAACACCGTCTCCAGCCGGGTTTCGAACGCGGCGCCGGACAGATCGGCGGCATCGGCGACCAGCGCCTTCATCTCGCGCAGCAACGCCCGGTCCGCGGTCATCGCCACGGCGAGGCTGGCGAGCGTCCCGCCGGCCGGCAGATTGGGCAGCGTCTTGGTGGCGGCGGCGAATTTGAAGCCCTCGGGCAGCGCCTCCTGACCCAGCGAGTCAGACCGCTGGAAGCCGATGGCGAAGGCGTCCTGCTTGCGGCCGTCGGCGAACAGCACATAGGATTCCGTGTCGACGGAATTCCCCGCGATCCGATACTGCGCCACGGCCGAAACCGGATCGTCGCCCGACACCGTCTCGACGGTATCGACCCGGTCGAGCGAGATGGCGACGATGCCCAGGTCGTCAAGGCTGAACAGCTCGTCCGGGGTGCTCTTGCCGTCCTGGTTCAGGTCGCGCCAGACAACCAGATCGGACCAGATCGCATCGTTCGCGTCGATCCGGCCGTTGCCGTCGTCGTCATATTGTTCGAGATCGTCGAAGGCGTTGACGGTGTCATTGCCGAACAGCTCTGCCTGGGTGTTGA
>JBFXGQ010000557.1:0-3260 GCA_050177915.1 Pseudodonghicola sp.
AAGACGCGCTGCTGGGCATCGTGCTGATGCATCACCCGGCCGCGCGTCTGCTCCACCTGGCCCCTGCGGTTCATGAAATCATCGGCGAGGAAGTGCCTGGGCTCGCTGACGCACATGCCATCCTGCTGACGCGCCCGGAAGCGCAAGTGCTGGTCTCGCCTGCGAGTTCGGCGATGACGGCTGCCTTCGCCCAAACCGATAAACCGGTCAGCATCTGTAACCTTCTTGAGCGCTGCACCGAATTTGAACGTAAGGATCAACCGCCTCCTGGCGACATCATGGCTGCTCTGATTGCGTTGATGGAAGCAGGGGCGCTCAAACGGGTGGGATAGGCGATGCGAATTGTTGCGCTCTATGACCGGACTGTCGACTGGCTGGCTGGACGAATTCCCGAAGGCCTCGTGCTGCTTTTCATGCGCGTGGTGCTGGCGGGGATTTTCTGGCGATCGGGCCAGACCAAGATTGTCGAAGGCACCTGGTTCACGATCAGCGAGAACACCTTCTACCTCTTTGAGGACGAATATGGCGGCGTCCCCTTGCCGAGCGATCTTGCCGCGGTGATGGCCACGGTTTCCGAGCATCTGTTCCCGATCCTGCTCGTGCTGGGCCTGTTCACCCGCCTGTCGGCATTGGCCTTGCTGGGCATGACTATGGTGATCCAGGTCTTCGTCTATCCCGACGCCTGGTGGCAGGTGCATTCGCTCTGGACGGCGATGACGCTGGTGTTGATCGTTCGCAGCGGCGGATGGCTGTCGCTCGATGCGCGGCTTGCCCGCACGCCCTGGAGCGGCAGGGCCGTGGCATGAGATCGGACGAGCCTTCGCTTGCCCGCCTCACGGCGATGGCGCAGAAGGGCGACCGCACGGCTTATCGCACGCTGCTGATCGAGTGCGGGAACTGGCTCAAGCGATATTTCGGCAGGCGCGTGGCGCCCAATCATCTGGAGGATCTGGTCCAGGAGACATTGCTGGCGCTGCACAGCAAGCTCGCGACCTATGACCCGGACCGCGCCTTCCTGCCCTGGCTCGCCGCCATTGCCCGCTACCGCTGGGTCGATCATCTGCGCCGCATCTATCGAGCCGAGGAAACCGAGCTCGACGAAGAATTGATCGGCGCCAGTGACGAGCCGGCCATTGCCGCGCGCATCAGCCTGGAACGCCTCTTCGCCCAATTGCCATCGGCGCAGGCGCAAGCGATCGAGCTGGTCAAGATCGAAGGGCTCTCCGTCGCTGAGGCATCGCGAGCCTGCGGCCAGAGCGAGTCCCTGATAAAGGTCAACATTCATCGCGGATTGAAGAAATTGACCGCGATGATCGAGAAAGCGTGAATGCCATGTCCCGTGATACCAATTCCCTGATTGCCGATCTGGTCGGCGGACTCGAGCCGGTCCGGCCGCTACGCTTTTCGAGCGGGCTTGGATTTGCGCTCGGCGGCCTTGGTGTGATCTTGTCGGTCGTGGCGCTGCTGTTCGGGATACGTCCGGACGTGCTGGTAGGCCGTTTCGATCCGGTGTTTCTGCTCGCGACGGGACTATTTCTCCTGCTTGGACTGGCAGCTTCAGCAACGGTTATCGTCATGAGCCGACCGCATGTCGGCAGCGACCACAGTGGTTGGAGGTGGGCAGCCGCCATGACGGCGCTCCTGCCGCTCGCCGCTATCATCACGAGTATCGCGAGAGGCCCCGCGGTTATGTCGGCCACCGAGGCGCAACATGGCCTCGATTGCCTGATAGCTGGCAGCGCGCTCGGCCTGCTGATCGCTGCGGTATTGGTCTGGTGGCTGCGGCGTGGCGCGCCGACATCACCCGAACGCGCCGGACTGCTGACGGGCATTGCGGCGGGCAGCTTCGGTATTTTCGCCTTCTCGTTCCACTGCCAGTATAACGACATCGTCCATATCGGCCTGTGGCATGGCCTCGCCGTGGTGGTGAGCGCTGCGCTTGGCAGGCTCATCGTCCCGCGCCTGATCCGCTGGTAACGGGCCTCAGCTTGCCGCAAGCGTTCTGAGGAATTCGCGAATCCGCCGCGCGTTCACGCCCAGGTCGCCGACACCGACCCGGCTGACCGAACGCATGTCGATGCGGCTGCTCTCCCCGTCCTGGATGGGTGCGATCCTGATCACGATATCATCGTGAAAGCGGATGTAGGATACGCTGGCCGTCGCCTCGATATGCCCGCGCGCAAAGTCGCTTCTGGTGATCGCCCAGCCTGCCGCTTCGGCGAGGCGAACGGCTCTCGCCGTGACCGCCGGCACCGGCCCTGCGATTGTGATCGGGCGAAGATCGCCATAGGCTTGCGCGTGAATGCGCCGCCAGTTTTCCACCGTGCCGACGCCTGCGAGATTGTCGGCCCTGAGAGGCAGAGCCTCGAACCGTGGCGGGTCTGACAGATCGGTCGTGACATCGTGAATGGCCGGCGCATCGCCTGCTGCCAGCGGCCGGGTGGCGAGAAAGCCGACATAGAGTAACGAAACAACGGCACTTCCCAATGCCTTTGCCCGGCCAGGAGAGACGGCCTTGCGCCCGGCGACCAAGGCAGCGAGTCCCAGAAACAGCGCCAGCAGGGCAAGCACGCCGCCGCCAAGGAAGGCCGCGAACCCGGCCAGCTTCGCGATAACATCATAGCGCGCGAGCGTCAGGCCCATCGCGGCTGTCGCCAGCGAAATGATGGTGAGGCCAAGCGACCACCGGGCAAGACGCGGCCCCCACCGGCTATCACTCGCAAGATTCAGTCCCTGCTTTGCCATGGGGTCGTACTCAGCAGGAAACCGGCAAGACGTCAACGCGGGCCAATTTGCAGGCGGAAGGTGTAAGTGTCGGACTGATCGCGCGACAAATGGATGGCGAAAGCAAACCAATGGGCCTGGCATGAATAGACGCGTCATCCTTGCTGGCGGTGGCCACGCCCACCTTGCCGTCCTGGCCGATTGGGCAAAGCGTCCACTGCCCGGTGCCGAGCGCTGGCTGGTCACCTCCGCGCGCCATACCGCCTATTCAGGAATGCTGCCTGGCTGGCTGACCGGCATCTACAGGGCAAGCGATCTGATGATCGACCTCAAGCCGCTTGCGGAGAAGGCAGGAGCAACGCTCATCCTGGCCGATGTGAAAGGCCTCGACGCGGACAATCGGACCCTCTGCCTCTCGTCCGGGGAAACGATGGAATTCGACCTGCTTTCTCTGGCGACGGGCGGGGAGGCCGACATTTCCAGTCTTGCGACGCTTGGCATCAGGCTCCTTCCCGTGAGGCCGATCGATGCATTCA
>JBFXGQ010000558.1:0-3250 GCA_050177915.1 Pseudodonghicola sp.
ATGTCGAATCCGACCTTCTACCGGATCCTGAAGCGGCTGCTGGCGAAGGGCATCATCCGCCACGCCAAGGGCAAGAAGACCGGCGCCTATGAAATGGCCGTCGACGCCCTGCCGACCACCGGTGCGAAACCCTGATCCCACCGGGATCCCGCCCCACCGGACCGCAAGACATCCCCATACATGCCCCCCGAGGGCCGACCGGCACCCCATGCGACGCACGCGGGCGCGGTCAGGTCGGGTCCGACTGCCGCATCGCCCGCCGCGATCCGACAATTCGCCGACACAGGAGACGCGAAATGCCGACGATAGCCGGCCCGCAGCACGTCAAATTAACGCGTCAGCGCGCCCGGGCGCCATCGCGCGCCCCGAGATCGGGCCCGCATGGACATCGCGAAATACATCAAAGCAATGTTCTTGATTACCCAGGCCTCAGGCATTAAACAAAAATAGCTACCACCTCCCAGTTTTCTACCATAGGCTGTATTCAACAGCGCCGACCACCTCAAGCTAAAAATGTCATCCAGAGACGATCAACAAGCCAGAGCATGCGTATTCAACGACCCATCCTGCTGCTGACGGCCATCACCACCGGCTATCTGACGATGTTCGCAGCGACCTTCTGGGTCCTGATGCCGCTCCAGCAAAGCCTGTCGTCGGGGTTCCTGCCCTTCGCGCATGTCACCAGCCTGATCACATTGACCCATGGCGTCAGAATGATCGTGACATGGCTTTGGCGCTGGCAGGCGGTGCCGCTGCTCCTGCCCGGCGCGGCGATCGAGGCTCTGGTCCTGCAGCTTCACTTCAACATGCCGCCCTCCGATTACCTGCTGATGACCACCGCCTTTGCGACCAACAGCTTCATCGCGTTCGAACTGGCGCGGACGCTCGGCTGGAACGAATATGCCTGCGCCGGAAAACGCGCGAACTGGCGCGCGCTGGTCCTGGTCGGCATATTGGCCTCGCTCATCAACGGCGCCCTCATCGCGCAGATGCAGCTCCAGGGCGCCGATCCGTGGCTGCGGCTGTGGCTGGCGACCAACGTCCTGATCGGCGGCACCTTCGGGCTGATCCTGTGGCTCCTGATGCTGCGCACCCTGCTTCGCGTCGCCCTCAGAAGCGGCCTGCTCTCCCTCTGGACCTGATCGTCCGGGGCCCGCGGCGCGGTCGCGCCATCCGGTGCAGGTTATTCGTTTGATACAATCTACGGGCGATCTCGCTAGGTTTGGGGCACCCGATAAGTCGGGCATATTCGACAATGCAGCGGCCGGGCGGAAACAACATTAAGGATGTGATCTTTCTAGCCTGGGAAAACATAGGGGCGACATTTCCAGCCCATAGATAAATTCGAATAAATAAAAAGTACGGATTACAATACAATTCAGCGTCGAAAGATGAAAATCCGAACCGGGTGTCCGCATCGAATATTACAAACTAAACAGAATTACATTATTCAACTTGGCTCTGGAAAACGCCGCCCGCGATAGACTTCCCCTTTCTGCCACCTCGGCCCCCCGGTCGCCGCGGCAACGATATCGGGGCGCCGGCAAAGGTCCGGCGCGCGCGGGTCGGCTGTGGGATCTCGGGCGGGATCGGCGGCGCGGTCCGGGGCATCCGGACCGCGCCTGGGCCGGGAGGCGAGGCCTCTTTGGGGGGGACCAGAACCGCCGGCCGTTGAGGGCCCGGCCCAGGCAGCTGACGCACACGCGGCAGTTGCCTGGGTCGCCGGGCGAAAACCGATGCAGGCACCCGTCGGCCCGCAGCACGGAAGCACGGGGCCAGACCGGCGCGAGGCCACGGATCGACGGGGCGCGCGCCCGGCAATCCGGCACGGGCGGATGATCTGCCCAGCCTCATGTCCTTGGTGGAACCGGGCGCAGTCCGACCTGCGCCGCATCCGTTTGCGCGTGGCCAACGCGCTGAAAAGAAATCGTTTTCCGGGCTTCTGCCTGGAAAAACAGCTAACATGGCCCCCGATCGAAGTCAATTTGACCAAAAATTGCGATCGGCGCGGCCGCTCTCCTACATTTGAGAAAACATACGAATTTCAAAGATTTGCGCTGCGAAGCGAACGCCTTCCCAAGCAGCCTCGCGGCTTGCGGCGGCCCCCGGCGGTGCCGCTTGCGCCCCCTGCTAGCGCTTCGGTGGAGGCCGGCGTCCCCCTAAGGCGACAGGCCTCCCCCCGGCACATCAATTCGGCCAAGGCGCCATCTTTCCGCGCCTCCGGCGGCCGCCTCAGCGCGGCGGCAGCCCCTGGCCCGCGCCGATGTCCCAGAACAGCCCGGCCATCAGCCGCAGCGCGTCGCGGCAGACCGGTTTCAGCACATGTTCGTTGGGCGCATGCTGCGAACAGCCGCGATAGGAATGCGGCACCCAGACCGTCGGCAGCCCGAGGATATCGGCGAAGGTGTCGTTGGGCAGCGAGCCGGCGAGGTTCGGCAGCACATGCGGCGGCTTGCCCGCGGTCCGCTCCAGCGAGGCGCGGACGAATTGCACCCAGGGGTGGCCGGGGTCCAGCCGGGTGGCGGGGAAGAAGCCGCGCTCATGCGGGACGATCTGCACCTTGTCGAACCCCTGCGCGTCGAGATGACGGCGCAGCGCCGGCAGCACCTGTTCGGCATCGGTGCCCACCACATAGCGCAACTGGCAGGTCGCCCGGGCCGAGGCCGAGATCGCATTGACCGGCGCCTCGGGCACGCCGCTCTTCATCGCCAGGATGGCGAAGCTGTTCCAGCCATAGGCGCGCTCGGCCGGGGTCAGGCTCTCCTCGCCCCAGCCGGTGTCGATCTGCGGCCCCTCGGCGCCCGGGTCGATCGGCAGCCCGTCGAGGGCGCCGCGCACGCTGTCGGTCAGGCTGTCGGGGCGCCATTCGGGGATCTTGATCTGGCCGCGGGCATCGGTGATCACCGACAGCGCCTGCGCCAGGATCATCGCCGGATCGGCCAGCAGCCCGCCCCAGTTGCCGGAATGATGCGCGCCCTCGCGCAGATCGACCAGCAGATCGAAGGTGATCCCCCCGCGCGAGCCCATGAACATGGTGGCGGTGTCGGGCTGCAGCCGCGGCCCGTCCGAGGCGATCAGCACATCGGCGCTGAGCCGGTGCTTCTGCGCCCGGAAGAAATCGCCAAGCCCGGGCGAGCCGGTCTCCTCGCCGGTCTCGATCAGGATCACCGAGTTGAAGCCCAGCCGGCCGCGCGCCTCGAGCACGGCGGCGATGGAGGCCAGGTTGATGGTGTGCTGGCCCGTGTTGTCG
>JBFXGQ010000559.1:0-3246 GCA_050177915.1 Pseudodonghicola sp.
GGTGGTATTTCCCCATGGTGTCGCCCACCGGCCGCGCCGACTTGCGATTGGGATTGTCGTGGGTGTTGCCGGTCTCGTGAATGGCGAACAGGATGCGCCGGTGCACCGGATTCAGCCCGTCGCGCAGATCCGGGATCGCGCGCGAGACGATGACCGACATCGCATAGTCCAGATAGGAGGTGCGCATCTCGGATTCGATGGTGACGGTCGGCCCGTCGTATACGGGGCGTTCGGGCGGGATTTCGTCCGTGTTTTCAGGGGATTCCGGCGTATCGCTCAAAGCTCGTGCCCATTTCTTGTGCAGGGTCTATATCTTGTGGGAGCACCTTAACAGACCCGATAGATAGGGTGCAATGGCCCTTTGCCTGCTGCGTTGGCAGCCACCGGGATCGCCTGCTAACATACTGTTTTCGTTGAAAACCCGGAATTTCCGGCGATCATGAGGGGGTGAGAGCAGAAAAGGGGATCGACAATGGACCGATCGGAAACCGAACTGATGCTGCAGGGCTACGGGCTGACCACGGCAGAGTTCTTCTATCGCATGCCCGACCACATCCATGTGCTGAACACCTTCATCTGGCAGGACTACGATCTGGCGCCGGACCATCCGCGGCTGTTCCAGTTCGTCGAGTTCTGGCAGAAGGAGATCGACGGACCGCTGCATTCGGTGCGCTTCACCCACCGCAAGCTGATCGGGCCGGGGCAGTGGCGCCATGTGGCCGGCGAATTCACCCTGCACTGACCTGCCGGGCCCGACCGCGCCCAGGGCGCGGCAGCGACAGGATCGGACGACGGGCCGGCGGTGTCGCGGACGGCCCGTCGTTACCGGATCTTAACCGGAGCCTGCTTGTGCTGGGACCGGGCGGCCCCTAGGGTCGGCGGCAGTTTTGCGGGACAGCAGCCGGCGCGCTGTCCCGCGCGGGGCGATTTGAGACAGGTCAGGACAAGGGCAGGACGATATGCGAGACACCTATTTCGGCACCGATCGGGACGATGCGTTTTCGGCAACCTCCGCGATCCGGGAAAGTTTCTACGGGCTGGGCGGCAACGACACCTTCTATTTCTACGACCTGTCGACCGGTCCGACCCCGCCGTCGACCGATTTCGACAGCTCCGACCGGTTCTTCGGCGGCACCGGCCGCGATCAGCTGACCAATATCACCGTGAATTTCGACGGTGCCGAGGGCGCAGGCAAGCTGGACGCGCTCAGCTTCGACGGCGGTGCCGGCTATGACACGCTGACCGTCGCCGTCGCCATCGACATGGAGAGCTACAACAGCAAGATCAGCACCTTCCGCTTCGACGACGTGGCGCCGCTGGTGCGGTCGGTCGAGCATCGGGAATTCAACGTGACGCTGTCCAGGATCGGCGCCACCACCAACGAGCTGCAGCTGCTGGGCGGCAACAGGGACGAGACGGTGCGCCTGACCCAGGATGCCTCGATGGATGCCTCCGGGGTGATCCGGGTGGATCTGGGCGGCGGCGACGACCGGTTCGAATTTTCCGCCAGCGTCTATGTGGCGAGCCAGCTGATCGTCAACACCGGCAAGGGCGCCGACACGGTGATCATGAATGCCTCCGGCAGCTCCTATCCGTCGGATTTCGGCGCCACCATCCGCACCGGCGCAGGCGCCGACACCATCGTGCTGGAGGGGATGTATTCCGAGACCCTGAACGCCGGGGCCGGCAACGACCAGATCTATGTGCTGACCGGCAGTTTCGCCGAGGCGCCCGACATCATCCGCACCGGGGCCGGCCGCGACCGGGTCTATGTTGAGCTGGATTCCTATTCCACCGTGGCGCGGCTGCGCGATTTCTCCGCCGCGCGGGACACCATCGTGTTCGACAGCGATGAATTCCGCAACACCGACGTCACCTTCGACAAGGCGGTCTGGCAGGGTGCCGGCAGCGACCGGCTCTATATGGATAACGCCGCGGGCAAGCTCTATTTCGGCGACAACGTGCTGGTCAATTTCGGCGGGCCGACCGATCTGACGGCGGCGAATTTCGTCACCGACAGCTGGGATATCTGACGGTCTGTCGGCGCGGCTTTGGCCGGCTCAGGACGTAAAGTTCAGGCCGAACAGCTGGCGCCGCCCAACACGCAGAACTTGGCGCAATGGGGGTGGTTCAGATGCACCTCTGCCTCGGCCTGCTCCAGCGTCTCGCCCAGTTCGAACTGCGGGTCGTAGGGCAGCAGGGTGCAGGCCAGCACGGCCGGGCGCGCGGCGCCGCGCCGCTTGACCACCATGCGCGACGAGGCGCACATCACCGCGTCGGGGGACTTGTCCAGGATGTCCCAGCAGGCGGTGGTGATCTCGGGCACCTCGACGCGCAGGTCCATCTCGGGGAACAGCACGGTGCGGCCGGGGTCGGCGGCGTCGATGTCATAGCCGCGTGCGGCATAGAGCGCGGCATAGCCGGCGCGGGCCTGCGCCGCGCTCTCGCCCCAGAGGCTGCGGCCGGCCACCGTCATGCCGATGCCCTGATCGCGCAGCCAGTCCATCCCCTGCAGGGTGCGGTCGAAGCTCCCGGCGCCGCGTTCGGCGTCGTGATGCGCCGCGCTGTGATGATCGAGCGAGACCCGCAGGGTCAGCCGGTCGCCGTGACGGTCGCGCAGCGCCCTGAGCCCGGCCTGCACCCGCGGCCGCATCATCGGCTGCATCGCATTGGTCAGGATCAGAACCTCGTAACCGCGGGCCAGCGCGCGGTCGGCCATCTCGATCATCTGCGGGTTCATGAAGGGCTCGCCGCCGGTGAAGCCGATCTCGCGCACGCCCCAGCGGCGCGCCTCCAGCTGGTCGAGATAGCCCGAGACCTCATCGGCCGTGATATAGACCAGCGCGTCGTTGGTCGGGCTGCTTTCGATGTAGCAATGGGCGCAGGTGATGTTGCACAGCGTGCCGGTATTGAACCACAGCGTCTCGGGATGGCTCAGCGGGACCGAGGCGCGCGACTGGCCGTCGGCGGTGACATGCCGGTCCCGGAACTTGCCGTCGTTGGCGATCGGTGTGACGCTGTCTTTCATGCTACGGATTCCTCTGTTCGCGCGCGGTTTGATCTAGCCTGGGACGCCAAGAAAGTTAAAGTCGGCGCCGGGAGCCTGACAGAGTTGTGATGTCGTGTCACCCCGGCGGCGGGATGTGATAGGGCGGGGCAACGACGCAGGACGAACGGCAGGAGGTTCAGAATGATTGCGCGCGCGATACCGGTCGATCCCTTCGATCTGGTGATCTTCGGCGCCAC
>JBFXGQ010000560.1:0-3244 GCA_050177915.1 Pseudodonghicola sp.
CGTCGCCTTCCACACCCGCCACCGCTGGCTGGGGTTCGACACCGACGGGGTCAGTCGATTCGCCACCCCGGACGGCCCCCTCGGCCACCGGGCGGACGCCACCGTTCTGGCGCTGGGCGGCGCCAGTTGGCCGCAACTGGGCGCCACCGGCGCGTGGTGCGCCCCCCTGGCGGCGCGGGGCGTGCGTCTGGCGCCCTGGCAGCCGGCCAATTGCGGATTCCTCGCCGCCTGGGACGAGCCCGTGCGCCGGCACCAGGGCACCCCCCTCAAGAACGTCGCCGCCACCTTCGGCGGGGTCACCGTCCGCGGCGAAGTCGTGCTGACCGCGTGCGGGCTGGAAGGCGGCCCCGTCTACGCCCTGGCGGCCGCCCTGCGCGAGGCCGCCCGATGCGGCACGGCCACGCTGGTCCTCGATCTCAAACCCGATCTCGACCCGGCCGCCCTCGGACAGCGTCTGGCCCGCCCCCATGGCCGCAACTCGCTATCGTCCTGGCTGCGCAAGACGGCGCGCCTGGGGCCGGCCGCCGCGGCGCTGCTGCGCTGGGCGGGCGACGTCCCGGATGGCGGCGAGGCACTGGCGCGACGGATCAAGGCGCTGCCGATCCCGCTGCAAGGGCCGGCGCCGTTGGCCGAAGCGATCTCGTCGGCCGGCGGCGTGCTGTTCGACGAACTGGACGAGACCCTGATGGTCGCCCGCCTGCCCGGTGTCTTCGTCGCCGGCGAGATGATCGACTGGGAGGCGCCCACCGGGGGCTATCTCATCACCGGCTGTCTGGCCACCGGCTGGCTGGCCGGCAACGGCGCCGCCCGCTACGCGCTGGCGGGCTCTCCGCCACCGCCCGCCAGATGTCACGACAATGTCTCTTGAGGATTGCCCCGTCTGCCCTTTGGATAGTCCAGTTCGGCGCATATCCGAAGCCGGGGCCAAAGATCGTTGCGGGACGGGGCGGGGTGAAACGGGTCGGTGCCATAACCCGGAGCCGGCGGGAATCGACGGCGGCGCCTTTCGCCATTGCCGCGGTGTGCCTGGCGGCCGGCGCGGCGTGGGAATGGTCGGCGCTGGGCGCCCTGCATCGCACGATCGCCGAGCCGTCACTCCCCACCTCGCTGTTGAGCCTGGCGGCCGGCCCCCTGGCCGGTGCCGCCGCGGGCAGCCTGGCCGCCGCGGCGCTGTGGCAATGGCTGCGCCGCCATCGGCGGCAGCACCCGAAACTCGGCTGGGTGCGCGCCGGCGTCGATCAGATGCCGGTGGCGGCGCTGGTGGTGGAACGGGCCCGGGGCACCATCCTGCACGTCAACGACCGGTTGCGTAACCTGGTTGGCGCGGTGGGAGCCGGCAGCGACCGGCGGTTTCTCGACGACCTCTGTTTCGGTCCCGGCCGGGCGCCGGTGTTCCCGACGCTGGCCGAGCGGCGCGACGACGAGCCCCCGCTGGAGCTGGACTACCGGTCGAGCGACGGCAGCCTGCGCACCGCCCTGATCGACACCCATCGCGCCACCCTGCGCGGCACCAAGGTGCTGGTGGTGGCGCTGACCGACATCACGCGCCGCAAGCGCACCGAGGCTGAGCTGGAACGCAAGAACCGGGTGTTGTCGGCGCTCAACGCCCTGCAGGACCATGCCCTCGACACGCCCGGGACCGAGACGGCGTTCGCCCCCTGGGCGGCGACGGCGCTGACGCTGGCCGGCGCGACCCGGGTCGTCATCGCCGAACTGTGCGCCCCTTCCGCCCCGGATGCCGCGGGCATGAAAATCCTGGCGGCGGCGCCCCCCGACGCGACCTCGCCGCTGCCCGACGGCGTGGTGTCAATCCCCCTTTACGCCGGCGACGAGCGGATCGGCTTCGTCGAGTTGGGCGGCTGCGACGCGGCGCTGGTCGATGATCTGGCGCCGTTCTTCCAGTCCTGTGGCCTGCTGATCGCCAGCCTGCGCACCGCCCGCCAGCGCGAAGAGGCGGAAAACCGACTGTCCAAGCTGTCGCTGGCGGTCGAGCAAAGTCCCACCGCGGTGATCATCACCGACCGTTCGGGCGTGATCGAGTACGTCAACCCCCGCTTCTCGCAGACCACCGGCTATGCCGCCGGCGAGGTCGTCGGGCGCCGGCCGTCGCTGCTGAAGTCGGGCTACATGCCGGCCACGCTGTACAGCGACATGTGGCAGACCGTGTTGGCGGGCCGGGATTGGCGCGGCGAGCTCTACAACAGGCGCAAGGACGGCGAATACTACTGGAGCCGCACGCACATTTCGCCGATCACCGGCCACGACGGCACGGTGACCCATCTGGTGGCGGTGGCCGAGGACGTCAGCCTGCGCAAGCGCTACGAGGAACGGCTGCTGCACGAGGTCAACTTCGATTCGCTGACCGGACTGCCCAACCGGGTACTGGCCTTCGACCGCCTCTGCCAGGTCCTCAACCAGGCGCAGCGCAGCGGCAAGCCGCTGACCGTGATGCAGGCGGACATCGACCATTTCAAGATCATCAACGATTCGCTCGGCCACGCCGCCGGCGACGCGGTCCTGGCGGAAACGGCGAAACGCCTGCAAACCTGCGTGCGCAAGACCGACACCGTGGCGCGCCTGGGCAGCGACGAATTCCTGGTGATCCTGACCGACCGCCCGGCCGACGATTCCTCGGACGTGGTGGCGCGCCGCATCCTCGACAGTTTCAGCCGTCCGTTCGACATCGACGGCAACGAGCTTTACCTGTCGGTCAGCATCGGCCTGACGGTGGCCCCCGACGACGGCACCCAGCCGCAGACGCTGCTGCAGAATTGCGGCGTGGCCATGACGCGGGCCAAGGAACTGGGGCGCAACACCTATCATTTCTTCACGCCGGGGATGAACCGCGACACGGCGCGGCGGCTGGAAATCGACGGACACCTGCGCCATGCCCTGGCGCGCGGCGAACTGTCGCTGGCCTTCCAGCCGCTGCTCGACCTCGCCTCGGGACGGACCGCCGGCGCCGAGGCCCTGCTGCGCTGGAATTCCGAGGCGCTGGGACCGATCCCGCCCGACCGCTTCATCCCTCTGGCCGAGGACACCGGCCTGATCGTACCGATCGGCTCCTGGGCGCTGGCATCGGCCTGCCGCACGGCCCGGCAATGGGTGGACCAGGGCCTGGACATCTCGATCGCCGTCAACGCGTCGTCGCGGCAATTTCGCGACGCCCATCTGCTCTACGACGTGGCGGCGGCGCGGGAGCAAGGCGCTCGGGGGAGCACTCGTCTGAACTCCAGTCGCGCGG
>JBFXGQ010000561.1:0-3228 GCA_050177915.1 Pseudodonghicola sp.
AGCGGGATAGGCGATGAGCGATCCGACGACCGACTATGTGGCCGAGAGCCCGGCGCGCGAGGCCTGGCGGATGTACCGGCGCAACCTGCCGGCGGTGGCCGGCGCGCTGATCCTGCTGGGGATCGTCGCCGCCACGCTCTACGGCAGTTTCCTCTATACCGGCGACGCCTTCGAGATCGTCTGGGCGCCGCATGAGCGGCCGGGGGTCGAGGCCGCCTTTCCGCTGGGCACCGATTACCTGGGCCGCGACCTGCTGGCCGGCATGCTGACCGGTGGCGCGCCGACGCTGACCGTCGGTCTCGCGGCGGCGGCGATCACCATGGTGATCGGCATCTCGCTGGGGGCGCTGGCGGGCTATTACGGCGGCTGGGTCGACAATCTGCTGATGCGGGTGACCGAGTTCTTCCAGGTGCTGCCGACGCTGCTGTTCGCCATGGTGCTGGTGACGCTGTTCTCGCCCTCGCTGGTGACCATCGCGCTGGCCATCGGCGTGGTCAGCTGGCCGCAGACCGCGCGGCTGACCCGGGCCGAGTTCCTGAAGATCAAGGAGCTGGAATATGTCACCGCCGCCCGCGCCATCGGCGCCCGCAACACGCGGATCATCTGGAAGGTGATCCTGCCCAATGCGGCGCCGCCGCTGATCGTCTCGGCAACGCTGACCATCGGCGTGGCGATCCTGTTCGAGGCGGGGCTGTCCTTCCTGGGGCTGGGCGATCCCAACGTGATGAGCTGGGGGCTGATGATCGGCGCCAACCGCGACTATATCCTGGACGCCTGGTGGCCGGTGACCTTTCCGGGGCTGGCGATCTTTCTGACCGTCTTCGCGGTGTCGCTGATCGGCGACGGGCTGAATGACGCCTTCAATCCGAAGCTGAGGGAAAGATGAGCGCGCTGCTGGAAATCGAGGAACTGCGCGTCACCTTCCGCACCCGCTATGGCGAGGTGACGGCGCTGGATTCAGTGTCGATGCAGGTGAACGCCGGCGAGACGCTGGGGGTGGTGGGCGAGAGCGGCTGCGGCAAGTCGATCACCGCGCTGAGCGTGATGGGTCTGGTGCCGAGCCCGCCGGGCAGGATCGCCGGCGGCGCGATCCGGCTGAACGGCGAGGACCTGGTGGGCGCCGGGCCGGCGCGGATGCGGGCGCTGCGCGGCGCCGAGGTGGCGATGATCTTTCAGGAGCCGATGACCTCGCTCAACCCGGTGTTCACCGTCGGCGACCAGATCGCCGAGGCGATCATGCTGCATCAGAAGGTCAGCGCCGATCAGGCGTTCCGCGATGCCGTCGCGCTGCTCGACCGGGTTGGCATCCCCAGCCCGGATCGGCGGGCGCGGGATTATCCGCATCAGCTGTCGGGCGGCATGCGGCAGCGGGTGATGATCGCCATGGCGGTGTCCTGCCGGCCCAGGGTGCTGATCGCCGACGAGCCGACCACCGCGCTGGATGTCACCGTGCAGGCGCAGATCTTCGACCTGCTGAACGAGATCCAGCGCGATTTCGGCGCCGCCATCGTGCTGATCACCCATGACATGGGGGCGATCAGCGAAATGGCCGACCGGGTGGCGGTGATGTATGCCGGCCGGGTGATCGAGGAGGCGCGCGCCGACGACGTGCTGGATCTGCCGCAGCACCCCTATGCGCGCGGGCTGATCGACTGCATCCCGGCGCTGGGGCGGGCCGATCACGCGCTGAAGGAGATCCCCGGCGTGGTGCCGCCGCTGCATCTGCTGGGCGCCGGCTGCGCCTTTGCCGACCGCTGCGCCCACAAGGCCGAGCGCTGCCTGCGCGAGAAGCCGCTGCTGCGCAACCACGGCACCCATCCGGTGGCCTGCCACGGGGTCGAGGAGGGACGGATATGACCACGCTTCTGGATGTGCGCGACCTGACGGTGCGTTTCGCCCTGCCGCGCCCCTCGCTGTTCGGCGAGCGGCCCTATCTCGAGGCGGTTCGGCAGGTGTCCTTCACGCTGGCGGCGGGCCGCGCGCTGGGGATCGTCGGCGAGAGCGGCTCGGGCAAGACCACCACGGCGATGGCGGCGATCCGGCTGACGCCGTCGTCGGGCGGGCAGGTGCTGTTTCAGGGCGAGGATCTGCTGGCGCTGGAGGCCGAGGCGATGCGGCAGCGGCGGCGCGACGTGCAGCTGATCTTTCAGGATCCCTATTCCTCGCTCAATCCCCGCGCGCGGGTGGTCGACATCGTGCGCGAACCGATGGATCTGCTGGGCATCGGCACGCCGGAGAGCCGGCTGGCGCGGGTGCGCGAGCTGTTCAGCCTGGTGGGGCTGAGGCCCGATCAGCTGAACCTGTTCCCGCATCAGTTCTCGGGCGGGCAACGGCAGCGGATCTCGATCGCGCGGGCATTGACCACAAATCCGAAACTGCTGGTCTGCGACGAGCCGGTCTCGGCGCTGGATGTGGCAATCCAGGCGCAGATCCTGAACCTGCTGGCGCGGCTCAAGGCCGAGCTGGGGCTGAGCTATCTGTTCATCAGTCACGATCTGGGGGTGGTGCGCCATGTCTGCGAGGACGTGGCGGTGATGTATCTGGGCAAGATCGTCGAGATCGGGCCGCGCGATGCGCTGTTCGACGCGCCGCAGCACCCCTATACCCAGGCGTTGCTGTCGGCGGCGCCGTCGCTGGCGCGGCGCAAGTCCAGGGGCTATGTGCGGCCGCTCAAGGTCTCGGGCGATCCGCCCAGCCCGATCAACCCGCCGGCCGGCTGCGCCTTTGCCGAACGGTGCCCCGGGGCGCAACAGGTCTGCCGCGGCACCCCGCCGGTGCTGGCGCCGCAGGGGGCGCAGCAGGTGGCCTGCCATTTTCCCGGCCCGGCGCAGAACGCGGCCTGACCCTTTTCCTGATCGCGACGCAGGCGGCCCCGGTGGGGCCGCTTTTTTCTTTGCGCCGGTTGATTCGAAGCAAATCCCCCGAAGATTGTTGTCGCAACGGAAGGTAGTCGCGAAAAATCGCCGGGATTGGTTCCGCCGGGCCGCTGCGGGTGCGGGCTGCCCTGAAAAGCGGCGGCGACGTCGGGGGCGGAACCTGCTGCCAATCAGCGCAGGGCGACTGTTCTGTAATGCGAAACAGTCGCCGGGGGTTTCCGGCCGTGCCCCGGTTTTGCCGCAATGGTTTCCGGAAAATTAACGGAAAATACGCAATTTGACGGAAACAATGCCCCGAGACCCGATGTCCGCTGCGATGCGTCGACCGGAGCTCTGGACGATTTTCATCCAA
>JBFXGQ010000562.1:0-3223 GCA_050177915.1 Pseudodonghicola sp.
CTGTCCATCCGGGCATGGCGAATGGAACTGGCCTCATCCTGGGCAAGCACCGGCGTCGAGAAGGCCAATGCGGTCGACAGAGCGATCGTTCGCAGCAGAAGAGCGATACGTGTCATGGGAGTTTCCTGCGTCTGTTGGGATTGAATTTCATGGCCGAATCTCGATCTCACCCTGAATTCTGGCCAGGTCGAAATCCGTGATGAGGATGTCGAGACGGACGGTCCATTTGCCGGGGAGCGGAAGCACCACCTCGTCGGCGCGCCATGTGCCGTCCCCCGGTTTACCGGCCTTTCGTCTAAACGCTTCGATTCCTGCGGAAGGGTTGGAGAAGACGAAGGTGACTTCCTTCGCATCCAGTGGGCCGAACTCGCCCGACATGACGACCGCCGACACTGTAACCGGTCCTGTCCGACCAGGTGCGACCGTCACGTCCGCCATAGCCTTGGCGGTGTGTATGTGCATCTGGACCGGCTGCGCGGCGGCGATGGCGAGAGAACGTGGCGGCGGGGTAAAGCGCCAGCCGGCGGCGATGCCGAGAATGGCGAGAACCAGGACCGTTTCAATGACAATAGACCGCACGAGATGACGCTTGGCGGCCGCCTCGTTCTTTTGAGCCGGTTCCGTTAGTTTCCAACGGTTGAATGCCGCCAGGCCGAACAACAGGACGAGCAACGCGAGCTTGGCCAGCAGCAACCTTCCATAGGAAGTCTCGATAAGCGCCGAAGGCTGCTGGACCTGCACGACGGCCAACGTAATACCCGACGCAACCAGAAGAGCCACCACGTAGGGGATGGTGTTCGAGAAGCGCCGGAGCACTGCCGTTGCGTCTGCTGTGTCGGCGCGCAGGGCCAGCCCCATCGGCAGCAGAGCGCCGATCCAGAAGGCAATGGCAAAAGCGTGCGCAAAGACGGCGGGGCGCATCAGCCATTGCGGTTCGGCGGCGCTCGCATGTCCTGAAAGCGCAAGGGCCACACCTCCCGTCAGAAGCCCGATGAGCGACAGCAATCGCGCCAATGCGTCTCGCGCAACGAGAGCAAGCAGGGCGCATGCAAGGGCGACAAGCATGACAAGCACGGTATGGCCGTAGCTGGTTCCCATGCCAGTGCTCCACATGAGGAGATCGAAGAGGCGCGACATGGTCGCACCGAGCGCATCCAGTCCCTGCAGACCGGGAGAGATCGCGGTTCCTGCAATACCGATGACGGCTGCGATGGCGGCCACTCGCGCACCAGGCCGCGATTGTGGAGCCAGCCAGACGACGGCAAATGCTCCTCCGATTCCAAAGAACATCCCAAGATAGAGCATGACTTTGCTTATCCAGAGGCCCGCGCGAACCGCCGGGTCTACGGGTTCGGCAACGGGAGGAGGAGAAGCGCTCGGCTCGCCGATAGAAAAGATGACGGAGCCGCCGACCGGATGGCCGTCTTCGGATACGACGCGCCAGGTGAGGACGTGGGTGCCGTCCGAAAGCTCCTGCGGTGTCTCGATTTCCACCGTGCGGTCGCGCACGGCAAAATCTTCGAGCGGAAGCGTCGAGCCATCCGGCCGGATCAGATTGAGCGCCAGCGGGGACACCGGCTCGCTGAATGACAGGGAGAGCTGCGCTGGTGCCGCGGCGATAACCTCGCCATCTTTCGGATTCGTACCCGTCAGCGACGCATGCGCGAAAGCCTGCGAACAAAATGCCAGCCAGGCGAACAGGATCGCACCAAAGAGAATGCCTGACGCCCCGAAGAGCCTGGGTGAATAATTGCGCAGCATGAACTGTTTCCTCGGGAAGACTGACGGGCCGGCATAAAGATGCCGACCCGCCGAACGCTGATCAGTGGCCGCCGTGAGCCTTGCCGAGCTTTACGCCCGGAGCGGGAAGCTCCAGATCGTCGCTGCTCTGACCCTCCGCAGGGATCTCAATCCAGCGTTCCGTCAGGCCCTCGGGGCATTCCTGCACGACCGGGAAGTAGACGGTGTCACCTTCCTTCAGATCGGCGGAGAAGTACCCGCGCAGGACGAACTCGTCATATTCGTCGTCGCCGAGATTGCCGCCCGACCAGACTACCTCTTTCACGCCCTCGCTGATCTGCGAGCCGTAATAGTCATAGCTCTTGCCGTACTCGCCACGGACCTTTTCCAGTGTCCAGCCAGCCTTCGGCATCGGTTTGATCGAGATCACGCCTTCGGGGATCTGTACGCGAACGACGTTGGTCGGCTTGCCTTCGCAGCCGTGTGGCACGCGGAACACAGCCTTGTAGGTCGAGCCGGCCGGAGCTCCCTTCGTCTCCAGGCTGACATGGGCCAGGGCAGGAGCGGCGATGCCGGTTAGGGCAAGCGCGAGGGCAAGTTTCTTCAACATAAGTCTTCCTTTCTCAAGTTTGCCGGCGTCCCCCGCCGGCAGGGTTTGAACGGATGTTTCCATCCGTATTCGCAGCGCCCGCGCTTCGACACGGGCGCAAATCTGCGTGTCATGCCCGGGCTATTCCGGGCAGGATGTGATGGGCGATCAGCGCTGCATGTCCGAGGAACCAAGCTGGGATAATCGCGTCGAAAAGATCGAGGCCGTTACCGAACCAATCGAAGGCAAGTGTCGCCGCTTCCGGGTTCAGCCATGAAGCGCCTGCAAAGACGGTAAGCCCTGCGACCGCGCCAATTGCGAACGTCGTGGCCATCAAAGCGAGCGCATCTCCTTCCTCGCTCATGACCGGACCCCCGCAAGCAGCTTGCGCAGTTTCTCCATCCTCACCGATTGCTGTTCGCCATAGGCGATTGTGCCGACGAACTGTCCCCGCCCGTCCATCAGATAGACGGAAGCGGTGTGGTTCATCGTGTAGTCGTCACCTTCGGTCGGTACCTTTTCCCAATAGGCGCGATATGCCTTGCCGACAGCTGCGATGTCTTCCTCACTGCCCGTCAGGCCGAAGATCCGGGGATCGAAGGACTGCAGGTAGCTGGCGAGGAATTCGGGCGTATCGCGCGTCGGGTCGACGCTGATGAACAGCACCCTGAGCTTTTCAGCGTCAGGTCCCAACTCCTTGAGTGCTTCGGACATCTCCCACAGGGTGGTGGGGCAGATTTCCGGGCAGTGTGTGAAGCCGAAGAATACGGCAAAGGGCTGGCCGGCCAGATCCCGGTCGCTCAGCGAGCCGCCCTTATGGGTGACCAGCTTGAACGGACCCCCGATGTCTACGGCAGGGTGGGATTGCTGTACCTGCGGACCGCCGGGCCTGAA